>DAHWDR010000344.1:0-2769 GCA_027330745.1 Acetobacteraceae bacterium
CCCCGGGGACCGCCCATGCCGCTGACCGACGCCCAGACCGCGGAAATCGCCGCCGCCCGCGCCGCCCGCGCCGAAACCCGCCGCCCCACCGTCCCGGCGCTGGAGGCGCTGCTGTTCACCGCGCTGCCGGTGCTGGACCACGGCTTCGTCCGCGTCATCGACTACATGGGCGACGACGCCGCGATCGTGCAGGCCGCCCGCGTCTCCTACGGCCGCGGCACAAGGCGCGTCAGCGAGGATGCTGGGCTGATCCGCTACCTGATGCGCCATCGCCACTCGACCCCGTTCGAGATGTGCGAGATCAAATACCACGTGAAATTGCCGATCTTCGTCGCGCGCCAGTGGATCCGCCACCGCACCGCCAACGTGAACGAATACTCCGCCCGCTATTCCATCCTGGACCGCGAGTTCTACCTGCCCGCGCCGGAACATCTGGCCGCGCAATCCGCCACCAACCGCCAGGGCCGCGACGAAGTGCTGGACGCAACCGAGGCGGCGCGCGTGCTGGACCTGCTGCGCGCCGACGCCACCCGCACCTACGACCACTACGCCGAGATGCTGAACGAAGCCCCGCACGACCCCGGCCGCAAGGGCCTGGCGCGCGAGCTGGCGCGGATGAACCTGACGCTGAATACCTACACCCAGTGGTACTGGAAGACGGATCTGCACAATCTGCTGCATTTCCTGTCGCTGCGCGCGGACCCGCACGCGCAATACGAAATCCGTGTCTATGCCGAGACGATGCTGGACACGCTGGACGCCTGGGTGCCCGCCGCCGCCGCGGCGTTCCGCGACTACCGGCTGGGCGCCGTCACCTTGTCCGCGCCGATGCTGGCCGTGCTGCGCCGGATGCTGGCGGGCGAGCCGGTCACGCAACCGGCCAGCGGCTTGTCGAAACGCGAATGGACCGAGTTCACGACGGCCCTGGACCTGCCCACCCCGTGACCGCGCCGCGCTTCCACAGCCTGCGCATCGCCAGCCTGCACCATGACACCGCCGACAGCGTGGTGCTCGGCTTCGCCGTGCCGGACGCGCTGCGCCCGGCGTATCGTTTCAGCCCCGGCCAGTTCCTGACATTGCGCGCCACGATCGACGGCGCCGAACTGCGCCGCCCCTATTCGCTGTGCTCGGACCCGGACGATCCGGAACTGCGCGTCGGCATCCGCCATCTGCCCGGCGGGCGGTTTTCCGGCTTCGCCAACCAAATGCTGCGGGTCGGCGATCGCCTGGACGTGATGACCCCGGATGGCCGCTTCGGTCTGCCCCCCGAACCCGGGGCGCGGCGCACGCTGCTGTTCTGCGCCGCCGGGTCCGGCATCACGCCGATCCTGTCGATTCTGCGCGCCACCCTGGCGCGCGAGGCTGGGCGCGCGATCCTGCTCTATGCCAATCGCACCCGCGCCAGCATCATGTTCCGCGCCGAGATCGAGGCGCTGAAGGACCGCTATCTGGACCGTCTGGCGGTGGCGCATTTCCTGTCGCGTGAAATCCAGGACGGCAGCGCATTGGCCCGGCTGGACCCGCCCGCGCTGCGCCGCCTGCTGACCGCAACCGCGCCAGGTGGCGTTGACCACGCTTTTTTCTGCGGCCCGCCGGCGTTGACTGACGCCCTGGCCGACGCGCTGACCGACGCCCTGGCCGATGTCGCCGTCGCGGGGCGGGTCCATCGCGAGCGCTTCACCCCGGCCGAGGACGCCGCCGCGCCGCTCATCGCCCCCGCGCCGGCGCCGGGCACCGTCGCGGCCCATGCGACCGTTACGTTCGATGGCGTGCGCACCCGCATCCCCCTCGGCGCCAAGGATACGATCCTCGGCGCCGGGCTGCGTGCCGGGCTGAACCTTCCCTATGCCTGCCGTGGCGGAATGTGCTGCACCTGTCGCGCCCGGCTGACCGAGGGCGAGGTGGCGATGGACGCGAATTACAGCCTGGAACCGTGGGAGATGGCGGCCGGCTACGTGTTGACCTGCCAGGCGCGGGCGCGGACGGCGGAATTGGCGGTCGATTACGATCAGATGTGACCAGCGCCGTGTGAACCGGCCCCCCCCCGCCGCGCACCCCGTCATGGCCGGCCTTGCGCCGGCCATCCACCCAAGCGCGTGCGTGCGCCGGGGACCGGCTCAAGCCCGGCTATGTCGGGGGCGCGCGGCGAAAAATTTCTCCGGCCCCGCTAACGATATATCAACGTTTATCGGGTCTTATGCCCCGGTGACCGACGCCCCGCCCGATCCTGTCGCCCTCCTCCTCCAGATCATCGAGGATCTGTGCGCGGCGATCTCCCAGTGCACCGGCCTCAACCTGTTTGCCCGGCTGCTGATGATCCCGGTGCGCCGGCAGCTGCGCGGCATGAAAGCCGTTCTCGCCGACGTGGCCGCGGACGCCGCCGCGCGCGGCCCAGACATGCCCCCCCAAGGTCCGATCCAGGCCCCGATCCAGGATACATCCCAGACCACCCCCGCCATGCCGGTCCAGCCGCCGCGGCCGGACGCCGACGCTCTGCCGCAAGGCCAATTCCCGGCTGCCTTGCCGGCGGCGCGATCCGAAGCGGGCGGTCCTGCTGGCGCATGCCCCGCGCCAGGTGAGGCAGTTGCGTCCGCCACGCAGGATGCGGGCCGCGATGCGGCCCCCCGCATTCACGCCGTTCCGACTCTGACTCCGGCCCTGACCCCGCCCTCGGGCGTCGTCACGTCCGCGTTCGCGCCGCCCGCCGTCGCGGCGCTGCGCCGCATCTCCCGCGCATCGGCCGGCCGTCGATCGAAAAGCGATTTCCGG
>DAHWDR010000355.1:0-8232 GCA_027330745.1 Acetobacteraceae bacterium
GCTGATGGAAACGCGGTCCAGCCCCGGATACGCGCGTTCCAGCTTCTTCAGATGCTCGATGATCTCCCCCGGCGAGCCGCACAGGAACCCGCCCGACGCCACCGCCTCCTCGATTCGCGGCAGCTTGGCGCCGGGCGCGCGGGCGGGATCGCGCATGATCGTGATCTGCTGTTCGGTCAGCGCGCGCACCAATCGCAGCTCGCCGAACATTTTCATGTTTTCCTCGTAATATTTTGCCGCCTCGCGCATCCCCGCCTCGCGCGTATCCGCCATGTAGAAATGGAACCCGAAGCACAGCCGCTCGCCCAGTTCGGTTTCGCGTCCCGCGCGGCGGTTCGCCTCCTGCCAGGCCAGCACGGTCTTGTGCATCGCGCCGCCTTCGGCCGAGCCGCCGCCCACCATGCCGCAGATGCCGTGCTTGGCCATGAAATCCAGCGCCCGCACGCTGCCGCCCTGGATCGGCTGCCAGCATTCCACCGGCAAGGTACGTGGACGCGGCACCAGGGTCAGTTCGGTCAGATCGTAGCCACGATACGGCACCGCCGGCGGCAAGGTGTAGTGCTTGCCGTAATGGGAGAAACTGTCCGAATTGAACGCCTTGAAGATGATGTCCACCTGCTCCTCGAACAGCTCGCGATTCGCGTCCTGATCCAGCAACGGCGAGCCGAACGTCTCCACCTCACGCGTGTGATAGCCGCGGCCGACGCCGAAGGTGACGCGCCCGCCGGTCAGGTGATCGACGGTGGCAAAATCCTCGGCCAGGCGCAGCGGGTGCCACATCGGCGCAATGTTGAACCCGCACCCTAGCCGCAGGCGTTGCGTGCGATGCGCCAGATGCAGCGCAAGCAGGATCACGTTCGGGATGCACTCATATCCCTCGCGCTGGAAATGATGTTCGGCCATCCAGAACGTGTTGTAGCCCAGGCGGTCCATCAGGGTCGCCATCGCCTCGGCCTTGTCGAACACCGAGGCGAGGTGTTCCGGCGTCTCAAGCCGGTCGTTCACCGGGACGCCGCCGTAACCGACATTCTCCAGATCCACATGGCCCGCGAACAGACTGTCGAATTTGGTGAGCATCGCCGTTCCTCCCGCGCCCGGATTGCCCGGCGCCTGGCGGGAAGGCTACGGCGCCGGCGCGGTCAGGGGAAGCCGCGCCGGTCCAGCAGCGCCAGCAATCCGGCCAGCAGCCGGGCGGGCGGCGGCGGGCAGCCCGGGATGGTCAGATCGACCGGGATCACCTTCGCCACCGATCCCACGCAGGCGGGGCTGGCGGCGAACACCCCGCAGCCGGCGCCGCAATCGCCGACCGCCACCACCCATTTCGGCGACGGAATGGCATCATAGGTCCGCACCAGCGCCTCCCGCATGTTCCAGGTGACCGGGCCGGTGACCAGCAGCACGTCGGCGTGGCGCGGCGAGGCGACGAAGCGGAACCCGAATCGCTCCAGGTCGTAGAAGGCGTTGGCCAGGGCGTGCAATTCCAGTTCGCAGCCGTTGCACGAGCCGGCATCCACCAGACGCAGCGACAGGCCGCGCCCCAGCCGGCGTTTCGCCGCGCTGTCCAGCGCCGCGCCCAAAGCGGCCAGCTCGGCATCCGGCACCGGCGGTTCCGACAGCGGCGCGCGGAAGCCTTCCAGGAGGGTTCGGAACATCAGAGATCGTGCCCGGAATAGGAACAGTTGAAGCTTTTGTTGCAGAGCGGGAAATCGGCGACGATATTGCCCTCGACCGCGGCTTCCAGCAGCGGCCACTGGAACCAGGACGGATCGCGCAGATGTGCGCGCGCCACCCGGGCGCCGTCCAGGCGGACCCAGGCGAGAATGTCGCCGCGGAAACCTTCCACCAGCGCCAGTCCCTCGCCGGCGGCGTCCGGCAGCGCGACGCGCACCGGGCCGTCGGGCAAGCGGTCCAGAATGTCGGCGATCAGGCGCAGGCTGGCGAAAATCTCCTCGATGCGGATCCAGACGCGCGCGTTCACATCGCCTTCGGTCCGGGTCGGGATGTCGAACGCCAGCGCGTCGTACGGCGCATAGCCGGGCACGCGGCGCGCATCGAAGTTGCGGCCGGACGCGCGGCCGACGAACCCGCCGGCGGCGAAGCGGGCGGCCAGAGCCGGCGTCACCACGCCGGTGCCGACGGTGCGGTCCTGCAGCGAGATGGTGCCGTCATAGAGCCGCACCAGGCCGCGGAACCGGCGTTCCAGGACGGCGACCAGGTCCAGAAGCAGCGCCGGGGCATCGGCCGGCAGATCGGCCGCCATGCCGCCCGGGATCACCGCGTCCATCATCAGCCGGTGGCCGAAACAGGTTGCGCTGGCGCGCAGCACCTGCTCGCGCAGCACGGCGCCATGCGCCAGCATCAACGCGAAGCCGGCGTCGTTGCAGATTGCGCCCACGTCGCCCAGATGGTTTGCGACCCGTTCCAGCTCGGCGGCGAGCGCGCGCAGCCAGACCGCTCGCGGCGGCGCTTCGGTTCCCGCGGCGGCCTCCGTCGCGCGGGCGAAGGCAAGCGCGATGGCGACGGTGGAATCGCCCGAGATGCGCCCGGCGATACGCGCCGCGTCCGCGATGGAAGCGCCGGCCAGCAGGGCGTCCACGCCTTTATGGGCGTAGCCCAGGCGCTGTTCCAGGCGCACCACTGTTTCGCCGTCGCAGGTGAACCGGAAATGCCCGGGTTCGATGATGCCGGCATGGACCGGGCCGACCGGGACCTGGTGCAGGCCGGTCCCTTCCACCGGCAGGAACGGATAAGCGCTGGGGGTAGCGCCATGCGCCAGCCAGGGACGCGGATCCGGCAGGCCGATCGGGTCGATCCCGTATAGATCCCGCGCCGCGCGTTCCAGCCGCAGCGCGGGCAGATGGCGGGCGGAGACCGCGGGATAGGGCGCCTGCCGGGTCAGATGCACCAGCGCACCGGCGTCCAGTGCGACCAGGTGCGCGCGGCCCGGTTCGCCCCACAGGCCCAGAAGATCGGCCCCGCCGGCCGCGATCCGCCCGACCTGCGCGTCCCACGCGGCGTTCATCCCAGCAACGCCGCCACGTGCCGGAACCAGATCACCAGCGGCCCCGGCAGCCACACCCCCGCCACCAGCACCAGCGTCAGATGCGCGAACATCGGGATATAGGACGCCCGCACCGGCCCCACCGGCCCGCGCGGAGGCCCGAACGCCAGCTGCGTCACGCGCATCAGCAGCGCCCCGAACGCCACCAGCATCCCGAACACCAACAGCACGGCCAGCGCCGGGTTGCGGGCGAAGCTGGAGCTGACCACCAGGAACTCGGACGTGAACACCCCGAACGGCGGCAGCCCCGCGATCGCCGCCACCCCCGCCACCAGTCCCCAGCCCAGCAGCGGGTGGCTTTCCGTCAGGCCGCCGATCTCCTCGATCCGCTGCGTGCCCTTCACCTGAGTCACATGGCCGACGGTAAAGAAGATCGCCGATTTGGTAAGGCTGTGCATCGTCATCTGCAACAACCCGGCAAAGTTCCCCAGGGGCCCGGCCATGCCGAACGAAAACACGATGATCCCCATATGCTCGATCGAGGAATACGCGAACATCCGCTTGATGTCGCGCCGCCGGTACAGCATGAACGCCGCGAAGATCAGCGACAGCAATCCCAGCGCGATCATCAGTGGCCCGGGTGCGATCGCGCCGGGACAGGCCGCCAGCAGCACCTTGAACCGCAGCAGCGCGTACAGCGCCACGTTCAGCAGCAACCCGGACAGCACGGCAGAAATCGGCGTGGGGCCTTCCGCGTGCGCGTCCGGCAGCCAGGCATGCATCGGCGCCAGCCCCACCTTGGTCCCGTAGCCCAGCAGCAGGAAGACGAACGCCACATCCAGCAGCCGCGGATCGAAGCCGCGCGCATGGGCCAGCAGCACGGTCCATTCCATCGCGCGCAAGCCCTCGCCCACCTCCGGCCGCGCGGCCAGATAGACCAGGATCGTGCCGAACAGCGCCAGCGCGATGCCGACGCTGCCCAGGATGAAATATTTCCAGGCCGCTTCCAGCGCCGCATGGGTACGGTAGATCCCGACCATCATCACGGTGGACAACGTCGCCAGCTCCACCGCCACCCACATCACGCCGATATCGTTGGCCAGCAGCGCCAGGTTCATGCCGAACATCATCACCTGGTACATGGCATGGTAGAAGCGCAGATAGCCCGGGGTCAGGTGCCCGGTGTCCAGCTCGTGGCCGATATAGCTGGCCGAGAAGATGCTGGTCGTGGTGCCGACGAAGGTGCCCAGCACGATGAACACCACGTTCAGATCATCGACCAGCAGGAACCGCCCGGCCGCCGGACGGTAAAACAGCAGCGATACGGCGCCCAGGAACGCCACCGCGCTGGCCGCGATATTGATCCGCGCCGACAGGCGGTAATCGGCCAGCCCCGCCAGGATGGCGGCGGCCAGCAGCGGCGTCAGCAGCACCAGGCCCAGCCCGATCATCGGCGCTCCCCGCGAAACGCATCCATCGCTCCCAGATCGACCGTGTCGAAGCGCTCGCGAATGCGGAACAGGAAGATGCCGATCACGATGAACGCGACCAGCACCGAGAACGCGACCGAAATCTCCACCACCAGCGGCATTCCGCGCGCGCCGGTGGCGGCCAGGCTGATGCCGTTATCGATCGACAGGAAGCCCACCACCTGGCTGACCGCGTTGCGCCGCGTGACCATGATCAACAGGCCGATCAGCACCACCGAAAGCGCCAGCGCGATGTCCTGCCGCGCCACCGGGTCCACCCGGGAGGTCACCGGCAACATCACCTCCATCGCCAGCGCAATCAGCCCCATGCCGGCCAGCATGGTCGTGCCGATCCCCGCCACCGTCTCGATCTCCCGGTGCAGGCCCAGCCGCACCACCAGGCGGCGCAGCGCCCAGGGGATCGCGATCGCCTTGAACCCCAGTGCGATTGCCGCGGTGATATAAAGCTCGACCGATCCTTGCAGATGCCCCTGCCAGGCGACCGAGGCCGCCAGCACCAGCGACTGCCCCGCCAGCACGTTGATGAGCGCCGGCAGCCGGTCCTGGTACAGCATGGTCAGGCTGCCCAGCACCAGCAGACCGGCCAGCGTATGCGCGACGTCGAAGCCGAAACTTCCCATCCGCTACAGCCCCTGCGAGACGAACAGGAGCAGCGTGGCAAGCAAGCCCAGCATCAATGCGCCGCCCAGCAGGTTCGGCACCCGGAACACGCGCATCTTGGCGATCGCACTCTCGAACGTGCCGAGCAGCAGCCCCGCCACGACCAGCTTGCCGGCGAACGCCGCCAGCCCGACCGCATAGGCCGCCGCGCCGGCCCCGCCGGTCGCCAGGCCCAGCGGGACGAACACGCAGCCGATCACCGCGACCATCAGCAGCAGTTGCAGCGCCGAGGCCAGCTCGATCATCGCCAGATGGCGGCCGGAATATTCCAGCACCATCGCCTCGTGCACCATGGTCAATTCCAGATGCGTGGCGGGGTTATCCACCGGAATGCGCGCGTTTTCCGCCAGCGCGACGATCACGAACGCAACCAGCGTCAGCGCCAGCGACACCCGCAGCCCAATCACGCCGGAGGCCATGAAGCGGGCGATCGTGGACAGTTGCGAGGATCCCGCCAGCAGCGCCAGGGCGACGATGATCATCAGCAGGGCGGGTTCGGCGAGTGCTGCGATCATCGCCTCCCGCGAGGCGCCGATGCCGCCGAACGCGGTGCCGATATCCATCCCCGCCAACGCCAGCAGGAACCGCGCTGCGCCCAGCAGGGCGACGACGGCGATCAAGTCGCCGGTCCATGAGAAGATCAGCCCGGTGGCGAAGCTGGGCACCAGGGAAGCGGCCACCCAGGTGAAGGCGAAAATCCCGTACGGCGCCACGCGGAACAGCCACGAGGCGTTGTCGGCCAGCACCACCTCCTTGCCCAGCAGCCGGCGCAGATCGCGATAGGGCTGGACCACCGATGCGCCGCGCCGGCGCTGCCAGCGGGCTTTCACCTTGCGGGTGATCCCGGTCAGCAGCGGCGCCGCCGCCAGCACCAGCAGCATCTGCATCGCCTGCACCGCCAGCGCCGCGATCAGTTCCATAGCGCCACCGACAACAGCAGCGCGATCAGCGCCAGGAACACGAACATCAGGTAGCGGCGGATGGTCAGGAACTGCAACGCGTTCAGCCGCAGCGCGGCATAGCCGACGAAGCCGGCTACCGGGGCGTAGCACCAGTCCCAGATCGGGTCGGGCAGGTGCTTGTCGATCCGCGCCGGGGCGGTCTCCCCCGGCGGCGGCATCGTCACGGTTTCGTACGCGCCGAACAGCGGCGCGGCGAGCACGCGGCGGATCGGCTGGGCGAAACTGTCGGCGCTGTATTGCGTCAGTGGCGAGGCGGCCGGAAAACCGCAATCCCACGCCGGCGCGCGGCGCAGCGCGCGTGAGGCCAGACGATGGATCGCCGCCGCCGTCAGCGACGTGGCCGCCGCCACGAACAGGAAGATCAGCAGCCCGTCGTACGAACTGCGCGCCGCCGCCACCGGCACGATCGCCAGCCATGCGCGCCCCGCCTGCTCGGGCATGCGTGCGCCCAGCAGCATGCGCGTGACCGGGGCCAGCGCGTCGATCACGACGCCGGGGAAAATCCCGGCCAGCAGACACAGCGCCGCCAGACCGATCATCGCCGCGCGCGACGCGGCGTCCACCTCGTGCGCGGTCGCGGCCTCCGGGCTGCGCGGGCGGCCGAGGAAGGCGATGCCGAACGCACGCACGAAACACGCCGCCGCCAGCGCCGCGGCAAGGGCGAGCAGCGCCCCATCCGCCGGCACCATCACTTTCAGCCCCCATTGCGGCAGATCCGGGTGCAGCAGGATCGCCTGGAACGTGAGCCACTCGGACACGAACCCGGACAGTGGCGGCAGGGCGGAGATCGCCGCGCAACCGATCAGAAACACCGCGCTGGTGGTGCCCATCCGCCCGATCAACCCGCCGAGCCGATCGAGATCGCGCGTGCCGGTTGCGCTCTGCACGGCGCCGGCGCCCAGGAACAGCAGGGATTTCATCACCGCGTGGCCGAACACGTGGAACAGCGCCGCGGTGAGCGCGAGCGCCGCGCCGGCCGCGTCGCCATCGGCGCGGAACGCCATCGCCAGGCCCAGGCCGATGAAGATGATGCCGATATTCTCGATCGTGCTGTAGGCCAGGATGCGTTTCAGGTCGCGCTCCTGCACCGCGCGCAGCACGCCGAGGACCGCCGAACCGCCGCCCAGCACCAGCACCGGCAGCGCCCCCCACCACGGCCCCCCGCCCAACAGGTCCAGCGCGACGCGGATGAAGCCGTACACCGCAACCTTGGTCATCACCCCGCTCATCAGCGCGGACACGTGGCTGGGGGCGGCGGGATGCGCCTCGGGCAGCCAGGCATGCAGCGGCATCAGCCCGGCCTTGGCGCCGGCGCCGGCCAGCGCCAGGAACAGCGCCGCGGCGGCCACCAGCGCCGAGGGATGCGCCGCCCGCATCGCCGCGAAGCTGTCATCCCCGGCCGGTCCCGCCAGCGCGCCGAACGCGAGCAACAACAGCAATCCGGACAAGGTCGCCATCAGCAGATACAGGAACCCCGCCGCGCGTGTGCGCGGATCGCGGTGATGCGCCAGCACCAACGCCCAGGAGGTAATCGACATCACTTCCCACGCGAACAGAAAGCCGAACGCGTCCGCCGCCAGCAGCACCAGGTTCATGCCGGCAAGGAAGGCGGGGTAGAATGGCAGCACCCGCCAGGGTTCGCGCTCGTGCCTGCCATACGCCAGGCCATACAGGCTCGCCGCCGCGCCGCCCAGATTGACTACGAACAGGAAGAACGCGGCCAGCGGGTCCAGCGCGAAGCGGGCGCCGATCCAGGGCAGGAACAGCGGCAGCCGCAGCGTTGCGGGCGCGCCGCCCAGCGCCGCCAGCCCCACCAAAGCCAGCGCGACCGACAGCACCAGCGCGCCCCCATAAACCAGCAGCCGCCCGTCCGGCCGCCGCGCCCGCGCCGCGCCCAGCGGCCCGAGCGCGCCCAACCCCGCGATCAGCGCCAGCGGCACGGCCGGGGTCATCCGGGCGGAGCCTTCAGCCGCACGCCCCGCCCGCCGCCTGGGCTGTCCGCGTTGTCGCCGATCAGCGCCACGCCGGCCTGATCCAACGCCCCCACCAGCTTCATCAGACTGTCCACGTTGCCGCGGATCACGCCCTCACTGGCCTCCATGCGCTGGATCGTGGGCAG
>DAHWDR010000387.1:0-1620 GCA_027330745.1 Acetobacteraceae bacterium
GGGGCGCGGGAGCGGGCGCGGGCGCCGTCATCTTCCACCCCGAGATCGAGGTTGATGCGAATCGGCTGCGGCGCGGCCAGTTCGTGCGGGTGGATGCCGATGCGCGCAGGTAGCACCAGGTCGCGGACGAAGACGTGGCGCAGGGCGCGCGCGGCGGAGGCGATGCGGGTTTCCATCGGCCTATTCCTCCAGCGGCGGGTCGGAGCGACCCGACGCAAATTGCAGATGCTGCCCGCCATCCAGCGCGATCATCTGCCCGGTCATCGCCGGCAGCGACAGGATCGCGAGCGCGGCGCGGGCGACCTCGTCCGGGCTGGTACCGCGGGCGAGCGGGGTCATCGCGCATTGCGCGGCGAACTGCGCCTCGGTCTGGCGTGCGCTGGGCAGTGCGGGTCCGGGACCGATCGCGTTCACGCGGATGCGTGGGGCGAGCGCGAGGGCGAGCGCCTGCGTCAGCGCCCAGAGTGCCGCCTTGGAGACGGTGTAGGACACGAAATGCGGCGTCAGCGACCAGACCCGCTGGTCCAGCAGGTTGATGACGGCCCCCTCGGCGCCGGGTGGCAGCGCGCGGGCCAGGGCCTGGATCAGCACAAAGGGCGCGCGCAGATTCGGTTCCAGATGCGCGTCCCACGAGGCGCGGGTGACGCTGTCCCACTCGTCGCGCTCGAAGGTGCTGGCGTTGTTGATGAGGATGCCGATCGGGCCGAGCGCTTCGGTGGCGATGGGGATCAGGCGGGCGGTTTCGGCTTCGGCGTTGAGATCGGCCGGGATCAGGACGGCGCGGCGGCCGGCGGCGCGGATCGCGCCGATCGTGGCGTCGGCATCGGCGGAGGGGTGGCGCACATGTATCGCGATGTCGCAGCCGCTGGCGGCGAGTGCCAGCGCGATGGCGCGGCCGAGACGGCGGGCGCCACCGGTGACCAGGGCGGCGCGGGGGAGGGAGGCGGGGAGCATGGGTGGAGTTTAGCGCACGGGGGCGAGCGGTGCGACCGGGTGTACCCGCCCCTTGTATCTCCCCGATGACGGGTCCGCCCGTCAGGCGACCACCAACCGGATCGGGGCGGGCGCGTCGGTGACCACGGTCAGGCCGGTCCCGACGGCATCGCCATCGGCTTGGGCGGGCAGTGGCGTATTGCCCAGCAGCGTGACCCGGCTGGCACGCAGCCGGCGCAGCCCGGGCGCCTCGGCCAGGCGGCCGGCGGCCAGGGAGGCGGCGTAGCGCAACGCGGCGGCGGGCCCGGGCCGGTCGAACAGGACCACGGAAAACCCGGCGCGATCCGGTGCCGCCTCGGGGACCAGGACGAACGGGCCCGCATAGAGCCGCCCCTTTGAAACGATCGCGCTGACGGCTTCGGTCTCGCAATCGTCGATGGCCAGACGCAACGGTGGGAACGGGTAATCGAGCAGCGTCCGCATCGTCTGCGCGACATAGGCGCCGCGGCCGAGTGCGCGCTTGAGCCGCGTGCCGACCCGCGCCACCACCGCGGCATCGAAGCCGAACCCCAGCATCTGCACGAACAACCGCACGGTACCGTCACGGTGCTGCGCAAGGCCAGGCCAGAGCGGGCGGGTGCGGCCGAACGCCAGCGCCGCGGCGACCGCGCGCGGGGTTTGCGGCAG
>DAHWDR010000058.1:0-5812 GCA_027330745.1 Acetobacteraceae bacterium
GAGCCGCGCGGCGCGACAAATCCCCACGCGGGCACCACGGGGCCCGGCAGCGCGGCGCGGTTCCCGCGGGCGGAGCGGAGTCTCCCGGCGCGCACCGGCGTTAACCGGCGGTTAGGGTCCGTGGAGCAAGGTCGCGCAAACGGAACAGGAACATGGCCATGCCTGGGCTTGCAAGCAGATGTGGCAGGGGCACCCTGCGGGCCGCCATGCTCGCCGGTGGGCTGCTTGCCGGGAGCGGCCTCGCCCCGCCCGGCGCCGCCTGGGCCGGAGCGGACCCCGGCGGGCCGGGTCTTTTCGCGGTGATGGGCGTGCGTCTCTACATGACAGCGGCGCAGGCCGAGGCGGTGCTGCGCGTGCAGGCGCCGGCGCTCGAACGCGCCACCCATGCGTGCGCCGCGGCGCCGGCGACACGCTGCACGGACCTGCTGCGCGCACATGTGCCGGACGGGGTGCTGACGGTCCGCTTCGTGGACAATCCGCCGGGCCGCACCGCCGGGAGCGAAAGCGCCTGGCGGATCACGCTGCGGCTCGACCCGCGGGAAGGCGCCGACCCGAGCGCGCTGCGCGCGGGGGCGGAGGCGCATTACGGCCCCCCGAGCAGCCGTCGCCCGTTGCTCTGGTGCGCCGCCCCGGCGCCGGCCGGTGGCGGTTGCGCCGCTGGCGGACCACGGCTGCGCCTGACCGATGCGACGAACGCGCCCGGCGTGCTGCGGCTGAGCGATCCCGGTCTCGCCGCGCGGAACGCCCGCCCCCGCGCTATCGCCGGGCGAATTTCCCCGCTGCCGGCCGCAGCACCAGGGGGCTGAAAATCCCCACGCCGATCCCCCAGGTGGCATTGATGAGCGTGGAAATCAGGATGACCCTGGTCGCCCCGCCGAACGCCAGCGGCAGGCCCTTGATCGCCGGGACCAGAAACAGCGCCCCGAGCTCGGCGATGAGCCCCAGGATCAGCCCCTGGAACCACGTCCCGCGCGCCGGCAGGCGGGGAAAGACCAAGCCGAAGGCGGCGCCGTAAAGCCCACCCCAGAAGCACAAATCATAGACGCGCGGCACGCCGAACGGCGGCACCGGCGCGGTCGGAAAGGCGGGCGGCATCAGGCCGAGGGCGTGGAGCAGCGCCCACATGCCCTGGTGGAACACCAGGACGGACACTGCCCCGGCGGCGAAGCCGGCACCGGCACGACGTGCGAATCCCATGATCCTGGCCTCTCTGTGGCGTAACAGGGTGGCCAGGACGGGTCTTCAGGGCAACCCAAGGTTTCTGGTATGATCGGGCCAGTCCGGGATCTCCAGGGCGATCGGGCGATCCGGTAGCCGCCGTTGCCGGATCAAGGGCCGATTTCCTGTGCCCGCGAAAACCGGCTCGTACGACCGGAATGATCGTCCCACGTCCACGGCCAAGGCGACGCTGCGGAAATCGGGCGATGCGGCAGAAAATATCTTGACGCGTCCAGACGCGGCATGGACTTTCAGGGTTGCTTCTGCTGCCTCCCGCATCGGAACTTCCTTCCGTTCATCGCCCGCACCAAGGCATCCCGATGACAACCAAGCTTCTGGACGCGCGATCCGGACTGGACGGCACCGTTCTGACCAGCGCCCGGCTGCGGCGCCTGTGGGACGCGACGATGGCGAACCGGGGGGTCCGTGTTCTCTTGCTGGCGCTGTCCGGCGTCCTGTGCGCCTTCCTGAGCTGGAAGGCCGTGGATAACCAACTGACCCAGACGCTGTTCGGCCTCGATCCGCACGACAGCATTCGCCGCTTTCTGGCGGGCACGCAGGCCAAGCCGTTCGCATACCGGGTGTTCACCCCGGCGCTGATCTACGTGGCGCAGTATTGGCTGCATATCCCGGCGATGGCCCAGGCGGCCCCGGCTTTCATCGTCCACAAGGTGCCGATAATCTGCGCCCGCTATGGCGCGGGCCGGGAATCGTCCTGCGGCAACATCGTTTCCTATTTCGTGGTCGGCTGGGCGCTATTCCTGGGCTTCCTGCTGACGATGTTCGCGCTGGCGAAGCGGCTTTTCAACGGCAATCTCCTGCTCGCGGCGGGCACGGTCTATCTGTCCTTCGCCCTGGTCAACGCCATCATCCTGCGCGGGCTGTCGCATACCTACGACTGGGGAACCCTTCTGTTCGCCGCGCTGTTCCTGCTGTGCCTGCTTGCGGAACGCCCGATCCTGTTCTGCCTTGTGATGGCCGTGGCATGCTTCAACAAGGAAACCGCGATTCTGTTCGGCGCGCCGTTCTTCCTGGCCAATCTCGATCGCCTGGGGCCGCGGCGGACCATCGCGCTGTGCGCGGTACAACTGCTGACGTTCATCGTCATCTATGGCGGGCTGCGCCTTCATTTCGCACACAACCCCGGCACCTGGATGGAGATCCACCTGCGCGAGCAGATCTACCTGTTCAGCGAACACATCGACCTGCCGCTGCTGTTCGGTCTGCTGACGGCGATCATCTTCGTGTTCTACCGCTTCCCAGACAAGGATCCGACGCTCCGCGCCGCCTGCATCATCCTGCCGCCATGGTTCGCGCTTTACCTGGTCGGCGCGGTGGACCGGGAAATCCGCGATACGTTCGAGATCCTGCCGCTGCTCGTGCTGCTGACGATGCAATCCCTGGTGGCGCTGGTGGGCCAGGGCGAGGCATCGCGCCGCGCCCGCCTCGAAGCGTCGTCAAGATGACCGCGCCCGCTACCCTGGTGCTTACGGGGGGGCGACCGACACGGGGGGACGACCCGTGCGCGGGGACCGGTCGGCTGCCGCTGGTGATCGACCTGGACGGCACGCTGGTGCGAACGGACACGCTGGCGGAGGCCGTGATCTCCGTCGCCCTCCGCCTGCGCCTCTGGCCGGCGCTGTGGCTGCTGCTCACCCGCGGCCGGGCCGCCTTCAAGCGGCGAATCAGCGAGCAATCGCCACCCGCGGCCGCGCTGCTGCCCTACAACGAACCGCTGCTGGCCTGGTTGCGAACCGAGAAAGACTCCGGCCGCCGCCTCGTGCTCGCCACTGCCGCCGATAGTACCGTCGCCAAGGCTGTCGCATCGCACCTTGGTCTGTTCGACGAGGTCATCGCTTCGGACGGCTCGACGAACCTTAAAGGCGCAGCGAAGGCCGACGCCCTGACGGAGCGTTTCGGCGCGCGCGGCTTCGTCTATGCCGGCGACAGCCGCGCCGACGTCGCGGTCTGGCGGGCGGCGGCAGGCGCCGTGGTCGTGAACGCTACCCCCGCCGTTGCCGCCGCCGCCCGCGCGGCCGCACCGATCGAGCGGGAAATCGTCGAGTCCGGCCGCGGAGCCGCCGCATTGTGGCGCGCGCTCCGGCCCCACCAATGGGTCAAGAACCTGCTCGTCCTGGTGCCGCTCGTCACCGCGCACGCCTATGGCGACGCGACGGCCTGGCTGCATGTGATCCAGGCGTTCACCGCCTTCTGTGTGATCGCCTCCGCCTGCTATATCGTAAACGACCTGTCGGATCTTGCCGCCGACCGCGCCCACCGGCACAAGCGCGAACGCAGCTTTGCCAGCGGCCGGGCCTCGGTTCCCAACGGAGTGGCACTCGCCGCGGTGCTCACCGCGCTTGGCCTCGCATTGGGTGCTGCCGCGGGCGCATTGACGGCGCTTGGCGTCTACGCGGTAACAACGCTCGCCTATTCGGTCCGGCTCAAGGAGTTGCCGCTGGTCGATGTATTCTGCCTCGCAGCACTCTACACGCTACGCCTGTTCGGCGGCGGGGAGGCGGCCGGACATTTCGTCTCGCTCTCGCTGCTCGGCTTCTCCGGCTTCGTCTTCCTCAGCCTCGCTCTGGTGAAGCGGGTCGAGGAACTCACCACCGGCGCGGCGTCCGGCGGGCGCGCTCCGCCACGGCGCGGCTATCTCGTCAGCGATGCGCCGATCTTGCAGATGTTCGGCTGTGCCGCCGCGTTTGCCGCCGCGCTCGTGCTTGCTCTGTTCGTGCAAAGCGAAGCCACGGCGCAGAACTACGCCTCCCCGGGGCTGCTCTGGGGCAGCGTGCCGCTGGTGCTGTTCTGGCAGTGCCGCCTCTGGCTCTCCACCGCGCGCGGCTACATGCATGAGGATCCGATCGTCTATGCGACCCACGACTGGGTCTCCTGGATCGTTGGGGCGCTCCTGCTCGCGCTGCTCGTACTGGCCAAGTCGCTCACCTTGTTTCCCCTCTGATCCAGCATGGACGGGGCGGCGCCGATGCGGCTGTCCGGCTGGGGACGCTTTCCCAGGCTTGACTGTCGAGTGATCGACCCGAACGGGACCGAGGACGTTCCCGCCGCGATCGCCGCCCCCGGCAGCTTGATCGTATTCGGCAACGGACGCGCCTACGGGGACGCGGCCTTGAACCCCGCTGGCACGCTGCGTCTCGGCCGTTGCAGCCGGGTCATCGACTTCGATCCCGCCAGCGGGCAACTCACGTGCGAGGCAGGAACCCTGCTCTCCGACATCCTGGAAACCTTTCTCCCACGCGGCTGGTTTCCACCGGTCACGCCCGGCACCAAATTCGTCACCATCGGCGGCATGATCGCCGCCGACGTGCATGGCAAGAACCATCACCTTGCCGGTTCGTTCGGCGCACATCTGGACTGGCTCGACCTCGCGCTGGCGGATGGGCGCGTGCTGCGCTGCTCGCCGCAGGAAAACGCCGAGCTTTTTGCGGCCACCTGCGGTGGCATGGGACTCACCGGGGTGATCCTGCGGGCCAGCTTCCGCCTGCTGCCGGTCGAGACGCGGCTGATCCGCCAGGAGACCCTGCGGGCCCGCGGCATCGACGAGGCGATGGCGGTGTTCGAAGAGTCGCAGGGTTGGACCTATTCGGTGGCCTGGATCGACTGCCTCAGCAGCGGCGCCGCGCTCGGCCGCTCAATCCTTACCCGCGGCGAGCACGCGACACGGGGGGACGTGCCCGATCGCGCCGCACCCCTTGATCCGCCGCGGCAACGCGTCTTGCGGGTGCCGGTCGATTTTCCGTCGATCGCCCTCAACCGCTGGAGCGTGCGCGCGTTCAACGCCCTCTACTACCGGCAGAATCGGCCAGGCACGCGCCTGATCGATCTGGAACCGTTCTTTTATCCCCTCGACGCGATCCTCGAATGGAACCGTATCTACGGCGCCTCGGGGTTGTTCCAGTACCAATGCGTCCTGCCACTGGCCGCAAGCCACGCGGGCCTGCGCCTGCTGCTGGACCGGATCGCCGCGAGCGGCGCCGGATCTTTCCTATCTGTCCTGAAACGCTTCGGGGCACAGCGCGCGACGCCCTGGGCCGGCCTGCTGTCGTTCCCGATGGAGGGCTATACGCTGGCGCTCGATTTCCGCGCGACCCAGGCGAATCTTCGGCTGGCCGAGGAGCTCGACGCGATCGTGGCCGATCACGGCGGACGGCTCTACCTCGCCAAGGACGCGCGGATGAGCCCAGCGATGCTGCGCTTCTATCCCCAGCTTGAGCGCTTCCGCGCAGTGCGCGCCGCGGTCGATCCCGGAGGCAAATTCGCCTCCGCGCAGTCTCGGCGCCTGGGACTGTAAAAGCGGCCGCACCGAGGACCTGGCCGAGGGCACCGCGTCGTTCGCCGAACGGCGGGAGGCGCGCTTCAAGGGGCGGTGAACAACTCGCCCAGCCGGTTCTTCTGCACCTTGCCGGTCACCGTCAGCGGCAGCGCCGTCTCAGCCACCACGCGCCAGACGCGCGGCACCTTGTAGGCCGCCAGCGCGGCGGCGCAGTGCGCGGCGAGCGCCGGCGCATCCGGTGCCGGGCCGGGGCGGGGCACGATCACCGCCGCCAGCACCTCGTCGCGCGCCGGGTCCGGC
>DAHWDR010000401.1:0-4720 GCA_027330745.1 Acetobacteraceae bacterium
GGACCGGGTGCGGCGCGCGATCGCGCAGGCGGACGTGCTGAAGCTGCGCGAGCTGGTGGCGCTGCGGCTGCCGCCGGGCACGCGGGACTGGCGGATCGTGCGGGATCTGTCGCGGGCCGATCCGCTGGCGTTCAGCGGGGACGACCACGAGGAGATCCAACGCTTGATGTGGAAATACCGGCGCCGGCTGCCGCGCGAGCTCGCGCCGGGGATGGACCCGGACGATCCGCTGGTGCGGGCGGCGATCATGGAACAGGAGGTGCAGGATGGACTTCGTTGAGGACATGAAGGGGCGGCTGCGAGAGTTGTGCGCGGACGCGCCCCCCGAGGCGCCCGTGTTGATGCGGCTGCTGGCCGCGGGGCTGCGGGAGCGGCTGCTGCTGGCCGACGCGTTGGAAGCGATCGCCGGCGAGCTGGAAGCGCGCCCGCGTGTCTGACCCCCCGCGCCGCGGGCTGGTGGATCAGTTCGGGGAGGCGATCCCGGCGGCGACCGTCGCGCAGCTGCGCCAGCAGATCGCCGCGCCGGACGCGGCCGGCGGACGGCCGCCGTTCATCGAGCAGGTCGCCTTCGGCGTCACCCCGCAGCGGCTGGGCGCGATCCTGCGCGCCGCTGATTCCGGCAACAGCCTGGAATGGCTGATCCTGGCCGAGGAAATCGAGGAGCTGTTCCCGCACTATCTGGCGGTGCTGAGCAAGCGAAAGCGCAACGTGGCGCAGTTGCAGATCACGGTGAAGGCGGCCGACGACAAGGCGCCCGAGGCGCAGAAACACGCCGAGTTCGTGCGCGACTGGCTGGCGGAGAAGGTGCTGGAACAGGCGATGTTCGATATCGCCGACGGGCTGGGCAAGGGATTCTCCGTCTCCGAGATCGTGTGGCGCACCGAGCCGGGGCGCGTGGCGCCGGCGGAGATCATCTATCGGCCGCAGCGGTTCTTCGAGTTCTCCTGGGAGGACGGCAAGACCATCTGGCTGCGCGACGGCGCCGGGTTTTCGCCGTTGGTGCCGCACAAGTTTCTGGTGCACCACCATCCGAGCAAGAGCGGGGCGATCATCCGGTCCGGCCTGACGCGGGCGGTGTGCTGGATGTGGATGTATTCCAGCTACACGCTGCGGGACTGGGCGCTGTTCTGCCAGGGCTACGGAATGCCGATCCGGCTGGGCCGTTATGGGCCGGAGGCGTCCGACAGCGACAAACGCGTGCTGTGGCGGGCAGTGCAGTCCGTCGCCGGCGACGTGGCGGCGATCATCCCCAAGAGCATGGAGGTGGAATTCGTCCAGGCGCGATCGTCCGACAGCGCGGGCGACCTGTATCACAAGCGGGCAGACTGGCTGAATTTCGAGGTCAGCAAGCTGGTGCTGGGCAGCACGGCGGCGACCGACGCGGTGCGCGGGTCCTACGGCGCGGCGAAAGCGCACAAGGCGGTGGAAGACGACGTGGAGCGGGCGGACGCGTCCATGCTGCAAGCGTCGCTCCAACGCCAGGTCATCGAGCCGATGATCGCGTTCACCTTCGGGCCGCAGGTGGCTTACCCGACGCTGACGATCGGGCAGCCGGACCAGGTGGGGTTGAAGGACCTGATCGCGGCGGTGGCCGATCTGGGGTCGCAGGGGCTGGAAGTGAAAGCCTCGGAAATCCTGGACCGGTTGCAGCTGTCGCCGCCGGAGCCGGGCGACAAGACGGTCGGCGGCACGCCCACGCCGCCGCCGGCGCCGATCATCGCGCATCCGGCGGTGCCGCTGCCGAGCAGCAATTCCATGGCGCCGTTCCGCGCCCTGGTGGCCCGCCACAGCGCCGCCGCGCCGGACGTGATCGCCGCGCTGAGCGACCGGCTGGCGCGGGAGGCCACGGGCGCGCTGGGCGGCATGACGGCGGAGCTGCACGCCGCATTCGACGGCGCGACCGACCTACACGACCTGGCGCGGCGCGTGCACGCGCTGAAACTGTCCCCCGATGCGTTCGCCGAGGCGATGGCGCGTGGCATGGCGCTGGCGCACCTGGTGGGGCAGGCGGCGCTGATGGACGAGCTGCGTGACGACGGCGGCTGAAGCGATCGACCTGCCGTTCGAGGAGGCGATCGCCTTCTTCAAGCAGAAGGTGCCGGTGAAAACCCAGCACTGGACGGATGTGTGGCAGGACGCGCATTCCCGCGCGTTCATGGTGGCCGGCGCGGCGCAGGACGCGCTGGTGGAGGATTTCCGGCAGGCGATCCTGAAAGCGATCGAGGACGGCACCACGCTGGCGGAGTTCCGGCAGGATTTCGACCAGATCGTGGCCCGGCACGGGTGGGTGCATAATGGCTCGCCGGGTTGGCGCGCCCAGACGATCTACGACACGAACCTGCGGTCGGCGTACTCCGCGGGCCGATACGCGCAGCAGACCGACCCGGACACGCTGCGGGTGTTCCCGTACTGGACGTATATGCACGGGGATTCCGTGCATCCGCGGCCGATGCACCTGGCGTGGAACGGCACCACCCTGCGGGCGGACGATCCGTGGTGGGACAGCCACTATCCGCCCGGCGGCTGGCGGTGTTCCTGCTACGTGGTCAGCACGTCGCGCCGCGGGCTGGCGCGGATGGGCAAGAGCGGGCCGGACACCGCGCCGGCGGATGATCCGGTGCCGTGGCGTAACCCGCGCACCGGCACCGTGCACATGGTGCCGAAAGGCATCCAGCCAGGGTTCGGCTACAACCCGGGGAAAGCGTGGCTGCACGGCCCGCTGCACGCCGAGCGCCTGGTCCCCGTGCACCCGGACGACGCGACCGGCGTGGCGCGCCCGGACGGCGGCTGATGGCCGGCGCGCTGATCCGCTACACGCTGGACGACGCCGCGGTGATGGCCGCGATCGAGCGGCTGACGGCGGTGCGGTTCAGCGTGCTGCGCCCGATCGGCCTGGCGCTGGTGCAGGTGGTGCAGGAACGGTTCCGCGACGAGCGCGACCCGTTCGGGCAGCCCTGGGCGCCGTTGAACCCGGCCTATGCCGAGATCAAGCGCGGGCGGGGGATATTACGGGCGAGCGGGATGTTGATGCGGTCCATCACGTATCGGGTCGGGCCGGCCGAAATCGCGGTGGGATCGAACCGGGTCTATGCCGCGATCCACCAGTTCGGGGGCACCATCACGCCGAAATCCGCGCAGGCGCTGGTGTTCCGGTTGGGGAAGCGCGTGGTGCACGCGGGCAGCGTGACGATCCCGCAGCGGCCGTATCTGGGGTTCGGGCCCGCGGACCAGGCGGCGGTGCTTGAAGTCGTGGAAGAGGCGGTGGAGACTGCGCTGGGAGCGTGATGAAAGGACCGGCGCGATGGAACGGAAGCCCAGCATTCTGGCGAACCCGAAGGTTGCGGTCTCGCTGGTGATCGCGTTGATGGTGGGGGGCATCGCGGCGTTTGTCGGGAACGCCGTCCAGGCGCCGACCAAGGGGGCGACCGCCCGCGAGCTGGCGGCGTTGCAGGAATATCTGGTGGAACCGGGCGGCGGCACCGTGGTGGTGTGGCGCAACGCGCGGGCGCTTCACGAGGCGATGGGGCTCATGCAGCGCGACGTTGAGAAGACCCATCCGGAGCTCTTCACGCCGCTGATCGCGTGCGCGGCGCCCAGCGGCAGCCCAGTCGCTGACCTGAGCGGCGTCTTCACCGTTCGGGTCGAGGTGAACGGCGGCCCGGCGGTCGGCTGCCGCGGGGTGGTGGACGCGGTGTTCCTGAAACATCACCCGTGACGCGGGCTGCGCCACGCGATGATCCGGATCGGTGAGCGCCTTCGTTCCTTCCGGGTGCGCGCGCGGCTCAGCCAGCACGAGTTCGCGCGCGCGGCACGCGTGAGCGCGGCCAAGGTGACCGCCTGGGAAGGAAACGCCGAAATGCCGGACGCTCGGCAGGCCCGGCGCGTGGCCGCCGCGCTTGCAGCCGACATGTCCGCGTTGTTCGGGTGCTCGCTGGCCGCCAGCTTCACCGCGAGCCTCGATGAAGAAACGGACCCCCTCCCCGGACGCCCGCTTGCTCCACGGAGCGCTCGGCCGCTCAAGGGCTATGGGGCGCCCCGCGCGGCTGCCCTCCGGGGGCTTCGCTGCGGCGGCTGCGGACGGTGGGTTGCGCCGGTGGGAGATGGCTGCCGCCGGTGTGCCCCCGATGCCATGGATGCCGGGGCGCCAAGGGGTCAGCATTCGGTTCCCGATTTTTTCCCGGGCCCGCCCAAGGGGCGGCTGACGGGGGCGGCCCTCTACGGGCCGCTATCGGGGATTTTCGCGCGCGCGGCTCCGGGGCGTCCCATCCCCCTGGCAGGCGATCCTGGGGGCAGTTAGGATCGCGGGCACCGGGGCGGTCCCCGCGCCCTTCGCGGAGGGCCTGCCGGCGCCCGGCCGCGCGCGGGCATCCTTCCCGGCATGGACCTCACCGCCGCTGCTCATAGCACGCTTCCGCCGGGAGAAGCACCGGAATGGATTCAGCTGCTGCCCGCCGGCACGTTCCGGGGGGTGGATGGGCGTGGCCCGTACCGCGTGGCGGCCCCGCAGGCGGTGATCGAGGCCAGCCTGTCGGCCGGCAAGCTGCCGATCGATGAAAACCATGCGACCGAGCACGCGGCCAAGACCGGCGCGGCATCGCCGGCGCGGGGCTGGATCGTGGGGATGGAGGCGCGCCCCGACGGGGTGTGGGGCCGGGTGGAGTGGAACCCGACCGGCGTGCAGCTGATGGCCGAGAAGGCTTATCGCGGGATCAGCCCGGTC
>DAHWDR010000073.1:0-5079 GCA_027330745.1 Acetobacteraceae bacterium
TGTTCTGGGCGCCGGCCTGTCCGGCCTGGCCGCCGCCGTCGCGCTGGTAGGTGCCGGGCGGTCGGTGGCGCTGTACGAGGCCGGACCGACCGCCGGTGGACGCTGCCGGTCTTATCCGGACCGGGCGCTGGACCTGGTCATCGACAACGGAAACCATCTTCTGCTGTCGGGCAACCGCGCGGCGATGACGTACCTGGATGCCATCGATGCGCGCGATCGCCTGGCGATGCCGGCGCAGGCGATGTTCCCGTTTCTGGACCTGCTCACTGGGGCGCGCTGGGTGCTGCGGCCGAACCAGGGGCGCATCGGCTGGTGGATCTTATGCCCCGGCCGGCGCGTGCCGGACACGCGGGCCGGGGCCTATCTGCGCCTCGCGCGTCTGGCGCTGGTGCGCGACGATCGCGCGGTCGCCGCGGTGGTCCGCGATGACATGCTGTATCGCCGGCTGATCGCCCCGCTGGCCGTGGCGGCGTTGAATACCGCGCCGGAGATCGGTGTGGCCCGGCTGCTGGGTGCGGTGTTGCGTGAGACGCTGCTGGCCGGGGGTGCCGCATGCCGTCCGTTGCTGCCACGCCGGTCGCTGGCCGATAGCCTGATCGATCCCGCCGTCGCCTGGCTCACGGCGCGCGGCGCCCCGGTCCAGTTCGGCCGACGGATCGCCGCGCTGGACCTGGAAGCCGGGCGGCTCGCGGCGCTGCGGACCACCGAGGGGCCGGTGGTGCTGCGTGCCGGCGACCAAGTGGTGATGGCGCTGCCGCCTTGGGTGGCCGGCACGCTGCTGCCCGGCCTCACGGTGCCCGATGCGTTCGAGGCGATCCTCAATCTGCATTACAAGCTGAATGCACCGCCCCGCGCGCCGGGCTTCGTCGGTCTGATCGGCGGCACGGCGGAATGGGTGTTCGTCAAGCAGGGCCATGTCTCGGTGACGGTCAGCGCCGCCAACCGTCTGGTCGATCAACCGGCCGAAACCCTGGCCGCCCGGGTATGGCCCGAGGTCTGCGCCGCGCTTGGCCTGCCGACCGGGCCGATGCCGCCGTTCCGCGTGGTCAAGGAGAAGCGCGCGACCATCGCCGCCACCGCCGCGCAGGAGGCGCGCCGCCCGGGACCGAGGACGGCGTTCGCCAACCTGGCGCTGGCGGGCGACTGGACCGCGACCGGCTTGCCCGGGACGATCGAAGGTGCCATCCGCTCCGGCCATCGCGCCGCCGCGCTGCTGTTGAACTCCGGACCATGACCGATCCCTCGCTGACCGATGCGCGGCTGGACGCTGCCGTCGCCGCCGCTACCGCCGCCCTGGACGCCAGGCAGAACCGGGACGGGCATTTCGTGTTCCCGCTGGAGGCCGACGCCACCATCCCGGCCGAATACGTGCTGCTGGAACATTTCCTAGACCGGATCGACGCGGGCCTGGAAGCCCGGATCGGCGTCTATCTGCGGGCGAACCAGGGCGAGCATGGCGGCTGGCCGTTATTCGCCGGCGGCCGGTTCGATCTGTCCTGCAGCGTGAAGGCGTATTTTGCGTTGCGCTGCGTTGGCGACCCCCCGGACGCGCCGCACATGGCCCGCGCCCGCGCCGCAATCCTGGCGGCCGGCGGGGCGGAGCGGGCGAACGTGTTCACCCGCGCCCAACTGGCCCTGTTCGGCGCGGTCCCCTGGCGCGCGGTGCCGGCGATGCCGGTCGAGATCATGCTGCTGCCGCTATGGTTCCCGTTCCATCTCAGCAAGGTGTCGTACTGGTCGCGCACCGTAATCGTGCCGCTGCTGGTGCTGATGGCGCTGCGCCCGCGCGCGCGCAACCCGCGCGGCATCACGGTCGCGGAGTTGTTTGCCACGCCGCCCGAACAGGTGCGCGACTACATCCGCGGCCCGTATCGTTCCGCCTGGGGGCGCGCGTTCAAGCTGCTGGACGGCGTGCTGCGCGCCGCCGAACCGCTATTTCCCCGGCGCACCCGCCGCCGCGCGATCGACCGGGCGGTCACCTTCGTCACCGAACGCATCAATGGCGAGGACGGCCTGGGCGGCATCTACCCGGCCATCGCCAACAGCGTGATGATGTTCGACACGCTGGGCTTCCCGCCCGACACCGCGCCGGCCGCCACGGCATGGTCCGCGGTGCGCAAGTTGCTGGTGGAGGAGCCGGACCGCGCTTGGTGCTCGCCGTGCCTGTCGCCGGTGTGGGATACGGCGCTGGCCGGCCACGCGGTGGCCGAGGCGGAGGGCGCGCAATCGGCTTCGGTGACCGCCGCCTGCGCCTGGCTGGCGGAGCGGCAGATCACGACGGTATCAGGTGACTGGGCGGTGCGCCGCCCCGGCTTGGCACCCGGTGGCTGGGCGTTCCAGTACTGGAACGACCATTACCCGGACGTGGACGACACCGCCGTGGTCGGGATGCTGCTGCATCGTGCCGGCGATCCCGCCCATGCGGGCGCGATCGCGCGGGCGCGTGACTGGATCCTGGGGATGCAGTCGCGCGACCGCGGCCATTTCGACGGCGGCTGGGGTGCGTTCGAGCCGGAGAACACGCATCTGCACCTGAACCACATCCCGTTCGCCGACCACGGTGCGCTGCTGGACCCGCCGACCGCGGATGTCACCGCACGCTGCGTGTCGTTTCTGGCGCAGATCGGGATGCGCGCCGACACGCCGCCGATGGCGCGCGCCGTCTCATTCCTACGCCGCGAGCAGGAGGCGGACGGGTCCTGGTTCGGCCGCTGGGGCACCAACTACATCTACGGGACGTGGTCGGTTCTATGCGCGCTGAACGCCGCCGGGGTTGCGCCCACGGACGCCGCCGTCGCCCGCGCCGCTGCCTGGCTGGTGTCCGTACAGCGCGCGGACGGGGGCTGGGGGGAAGACGAGGAAAGTTATACCGACGCGCCGCATGGCCGCTTTCACACCAGCACGCCGAGCCAGACCGCCTGGGCGGTGCTTGGGCTGATGGCGGCCGGCGCGGCCGACCATCCGGCCGTTGCGCGCGGCATCGCATATCTTGCGACAACGCAGGAGGCGGACGGATCGTGGGCCGAGACGCCCTATACCGCGGTGGGTTTCCCGCGCGTCTTCTACCTGCGCTACCACGGCTACCGGCTGTATTTTCCGCTGCTCGCGCTGGCGCGCTACCGGACGCTACGGGCGAGCAACGACAAGCTTGTGAGGTTCGGGTTCTGAACGGCTTCTTCGCGTCCGCCGCCGGCAGCCTACACGCGCCGCACCACGTAGCTCTCGCCCAGCGCCGCGGTGATCGCCTCGGCGTGCAACGGGTCGCGCGCTTCCACCATCACTTCCAGCTCGGCGGCCTGCACGGATGCGGCGGCGAACAAACGCTGGTGGGAGACCTCGATGATGTTCCCGCCCGAGCCGCCGATGCGTCCGGCGATATCGGCCAGAACGCCGGGGCGGTCGGGGATCTGCATGTGCAGGCGCAGCAGGCGCCCGTCGCGCAGCAGGCAGCGCAGCAGCACGTTGGAAAGGATCCGTGCGTCGATATTCCCCCCGCACACCGGCACACCCACGCGCCGTCCGGCGAAGCGGTCGGGAAACGTCAGCAGTGCGGCCAGCGCGGCGGCGCCGGCACCTTCCGCGACGACCTTCGCGCCTTCCGCCAGCAAGCCGATCGCCTGCTCGATCGCGCGTTCCGGCACTACCAGTATTTCGATTCCGAGCGCGCGCAGCACCGCCAGCGGCGCCTCGCCCACGTCGCGCACGGCGATGCCCTCGGCGATGGTGGGGCCGCCGACCGAAACCGTTTCTCCGGCCAGGCGCTGGGCCATGGCGGCGTAGCCTTCCACTTCCACCCCGAATACGACGATGTCGGGCTGCTTGCCGCGCGCGGCGACCGCGCAGCCGGCCAGCAAGCCGCCGCCGCCGACCGGGATCGCCAGCGTGTCCAGGCCGGGCGCGTCTTCCAGCAATTCCAGCGCCAGCGTGCCTTGCCCGGCCATCACCGCGGGGTCGTCGTACGGGTGAATGAATACCAGGCCGCGATCGGCAGCCAACGCGTGGGCATGGGCGGCGGCCTCGGCCAGGGTGGTGCCGTGCAGCACGACCTCCGCTCCCCAGGCCGCGGTGCGGGTGACCTTGGTGGCGGGCGTGAAGCTCGGCATGACGATGGTAGCGGCGATGCCCCGCAGCGCGGCATGGCGCGCCACCGCCTGGGCGTGGTTCCCGGCTGACATAGCGACCACGCCGCGCGCGCATTCCTCGGCCGACATCAGCGCCAGCCGGTTCGCCGCCCCGCGTTCCTTGAACGCTCCGGTGACTTGCAGATTGTCCAGCTTCAGGAACACTTCGGCCCCGGTGGCACGCGAGATCGCCTCCGCGGGCAGGGTGGGCGTGCGGCGTACCGCGCCGGAGATGCGTTCGGCGGCGGCCTGAACATCTGCCAGCGTGATCACCGCCGACGTCTCAGAGTGGGAAGATCAATCGAACTGGTGCATGAACGCGCGCAGAAATGGCTCGGGGTTTCCTTCGGACTGGGCCGTTGATGGGCATTCATTCACAGACCCTTAGCCGAAGCGGATTTCAAGGATCTCGTAGGATCGGTCGCCGCCGGGGGCCGGTACCGAGACGCTGTCCCCAACCTTCTTGCCGATCAGCGCCTTGGCCAGTGGTGAGGTCACGGATAGCCGTCCGGCCTTGATGTCGGCCTCATGCAGACCGACGATCTGGTAGCCTGATTCCTTTTCGTTCTCTTCGTCCATCAGCCGCACGATCGCGCCGAATTTCACGTGTTCGCCCGACAGCGAGGAAATATCGATCACCTCGGCGGCGCCGACGATTTCCTCAAGCTCGGCGATGCGGCCCTCAATGAAGGACTGGCGTTCGCGCGCCGCATGGTACTCGGCGTTTTCCGAGAGATCGCCGTGCTCGCGCGCTTCCGCAATCTGGCGGATGATCGAGGGGCGTTCCACGCTGCGCAGCTGACGCAGTTCGTCTTCCAGGCGCACCAGGCCAGGGGCGGTCATGGGGAACTTCTGCACGGCGGAGATCCTCTGCGCGGCGTGAGCGTGGGCGGGGTACGACAAGACCTCCCTCGGCCGGGCGGGGCGCCCGGTCGGCGGGGAGGGTCAGAATGATCCG
>DAHWDR010000439.1:0-3327 GCA_027330745.1 Acetobacteraceae bacterium
TCGCCCGCGGTGCTGGCGCGGTTGGCCGCCGGCGAGGCGGTCGATCCGGTGGAGTATTATTTCCGCGCCGCCCCGGTGTTCGAGGCACCGCCCGGGCCCCATGCCTGGCTGATGGACCATCTGTTCGTCTCGACCGGGGCACGCCATGCCGGGGCGGTGGTGATCACGGTGTTCCTGCTGGGCTGAGCCTTCGCGCGGACCGCCGCCGAGTCGTACAAACGACTTGCGAATCACAACATTCGGTTGTCCATTGCCTAGGCCGCCCCTATATATGGGGTCAGCCGGAGCCGCGCCTCATGCCGTTCGATATCTCGCCCCGCCCCCTCCCCGGCGCCAGTTTCGGGGAATCCCCGCTACCCCCGCGCCGCCTCAGCCCGGGGATGGGCGTGGCCGTTGCCCGCCGCACCGTGTTCCGCCCCGAAGACGCCGAGTGCTTCGGCCGCGTCGCCGATCGCGTCGCCGCGGGCAACATCGCGCTGCTCGGCCGGGCCGATGCCGAAACCCGCGCCGAACAGGCGCGGCTGCGCAACGCCATTGCCACCGGCGCGCTGCTGACCTCCGGACGGCACTTGCAGCACGGCGACGCGGACCAGCCGGGCCGCAATATCGAGGTGTTCACCAACTGCGCCACCGCGATCGCCTCGTTCGTGAAATTCTATCTGCTGCTGAACGGGTCCGGCGTCGGCCGGTCCTATGACGACGCGCTGATCGCGGTGGACTGGGCCAACGCGCCGGACCTCGCCTTCTATCTGTCGCCCGAGCATCCCGATTTCCCGACCCTCGCCGCCGTCCTGGAGCTGCCTGGCCCGCACCCCACCATGCTGGCAAGGCTGGAAGACGCGCCCACCAGCGCGCTCCGCCACCAGATCGCCGATAGCCGCGAGGGTTGGGCGAAGGCGGTCGAGCTTCTGGAATCGCTGGCTTTCGCGGGCAGCCGGCGGCAGACCTTGCTGCTCGATTTCTCCGCGATCCGCCCGGCCGGCGCGCCGATCCGCGGGATGCAGAACCGGCCGGCCTCGGGCCCGGTATCGCTGCTGCGCGCGTTTCTGAACATCCGCCGGCACGTGATCGAACCGGCGCGCGGCCCGGACGCGCCCGCGTTGTGGGAGCAGGCGCTGCTGGTCGATCACCATTTGTCGGTCGAGGTGCAGGTGGGCGGCGCCCGCCGCGCCGCGCGGATGGCCACCAAATCCTGGCGCGACCCGGACATCCTGCGCTTCATCCGTGCCAAGGAGGCAGGCGGGCTGTGGACCGCCAACCATTCCGTGATGGTGGACGCCGCGTTCTGGCAGGCACTCGACGCCCCGATCGGCGATCAGGCAGACGGCGATCAGGCCCGGGCGATCTTCGCCGAGGCGACGCGCTGCGCCTATGTGAACGGCGAGCCCGGCTTCATCAACGGCGACAAGCTGGAGGATCACCGCACCGGCTCCGCCCGCCAGCGCCCGGTCCACGAGGACGGGCGCGACGTGCGCAGCGCGCGTTACCAGGTGGATCACGCGGCGGGTCTGCTGGCGGCGCTGGCGCGCGCGGCCGCCACCGCCGATTTCCCGGTCACCACCAACCCCTGCGGCGAGATCGCGCTGCATGTGGCCGGCGGCTACTGCGTGATCGCCGATTACGCGCCGCTGCTGGCCTGCCCGGCGCCGTTCGACAGCTTCGCCCCCGGCGCGCCGCCGCCGGACCTCGCCGCGGCCTGGGATGCGCGGGTGGAGGATGCGGTGCGGCTGGGTGTGCGCTTCCTGATGCGCGCGAACCGCATGGATGCGCTGTATGGCGAAGAAGTCGCTCGCACCAACCGCATGGGCATCGGCCCCACCGGCCTGCACGAATATGCCTGGATGCGCTTCGGGCTGGATTTCCATGACCTGCTGGACGAGACCCGCGCCGCGCCATTCTGGGCGATGCTGGCGCATCTGTCCGCCGCGGCGAAGCATGAGGGCACGGCCTATGCCGCGGCGTTGGGCCTGGTGCGCCCGGTGACCGTAACGACCGTGAAACCGTCCGGCACCATCAGCAAGCTGTTCGGCCTGACCGAGGGCGCGCATCTGCCGGCGCGGCGGCACTATCTGCGCTGGGTGCAGTTCAAGGGCACGCGCGACCGGTCGGGCGGCTGGGCGGCAGGGTCGGATCCGCTGCTCGCCGACTACGCCGCCCGGGGTTACCCGATGCGGACCCTCACCAGCTTCCCGGGCATGACGATCGTGGGCTTCCCGACGGTCCCGCTGATCATGGGGCTGGGGCTGGCGGAGCGGCTGGTGACAGCGCCGGAGGCCTCGCCCGAGGCGCAGTACCGCTGGCTGGCGCTGCTGGAGCGGCACTGGATCGGCGCGGAGCAGGGGAACCAGATCAGCTACACGCTGAAACTGTTCACCGACCGGCACGATCTGGACGCGTTCCGCGCGATCCTGCGGCGCCATCAGCCGGAGATTCGATGCTGCGCGGTGCTGCCGAGCCGGCCGGATCACGAACTGGGCTACGAATACCTGCCCGAGGAAGAGATCGGCACGGAAGATTTCGCAGCGCTGACGGCGCGGATCGCGCAGGCGGAAGCCGAGGGGGTGGATGTCGCGCATCTGCAATGCGCGGCGGGAGTGTGCCCGCTGTAGCCGGCGATCTCGGTTTGGCCGTCACCCGTACAACATCACCGGCGGGTGCCCCGGCGGATGCGCGTGGTCGAACACCACCCAGGCATGGTGATGCTGCGCGCGTTTGGTATCCGCGCCGCGATCGAACCAGGTGATGCGGTCGCGCAGCACGATCACCTTGGCGAACGGTGCCGCCGACATGATCGCCGCCGCACGCTGCCCGGCGAGCCATTGCAGCCGCACCAGCAATGCCAACTGGCCCTCGATCGACGCGGTCAGCGCCAGGGCGTGGCGCAGGAAACGCTGCATCGCCGCCGAGGATCGCGGTCGGCCCGCGGTCACGTCCGCCTCCCCGTAAGGCGGGTTGGTCACGATCGCCCCACACCCTTCCGGCACCGCCGTGGCGGCGAGGAAATCCCGCCCCGGGAGGCCGTAGCCGCGATCGGCGATGTCACTCGCGAGCACCCGGTAGCCACGGGTTTCCAGCACGCGCGCCATGGCACCGTCGCCGCAGCACGGCTCCCACACCGCGCCGCGCAAGGTCACGTGATCCAGCAGCCGCTCGGTCACCCAGGCCGGGGTAGCGTAGAAATCGCGCGCTTCGCGTTCGTAGCCCGAGTAATGGATCATCCGCGCCCGCGGATGGGGATCAACTGCGTCCATAACTGTCCTCGATGCGCACGATATCGTCCTCGCCCAGATAGGCGCCGGATTGCACCTCGATCAGCGCGAGCGGGAT
>DAHWDR010000002.1:0-4133 GCA_027330745.1 Acetobacteraceae bacterium
TCCGCCCCGCCGCGTTCGGCGCGAACGGGTAATCGACCGAGAACAGGATGCGGTCGATCCCGAAGGTCTGCACCGCGGCCTGGAACGGCGGCAGGGTGAAGAAGCCGCTGGTGGTGATCCAGACCTGGTCCAGCAGCGTCTCGGTCACCCCGCGTTGCAGGTATTTCTTCGCCTCGGCTGCCAGGGTCTGCTCGCAGCGGGCCAGCATGAACGGGATCGCCTCGCCCATATGGCCGATCACGATCTGCAGCTTCGGGTGCCGGTCCAGCGCGCCGCTCAGGATCAGGCGCAGCACCTGCACCGCCGTCTCGATGTGCCAGCCCCAGGCGGCCGTCGCCATGGTGTAGCTCATCTGCCCCGGCAGGCCGTCGTAATAGGCGGCGCGGACGGTCGGTTCGGAAATCCCCGGATGCAGGTAGAGCGGCACATCCAGGGCGCTCGCGCGGGCCAGGATGGGATCGAAGCGCGGATCGTCCAGCGCTTTGCCCTCGGTGAAGCCATGGATCATGGCGCCGAGGAAGCCATGCGCGCGCACGCAGCGTTCCAACTCGTCCGCCGCCGCCGCCGGGTCCAGCATGGGCAGATGGGCAAACCCCGCCAGCCGTCCGGGATGGGCGGCCACGCCCGCGGCCAGCGCGTCGTTATAGGCGCGCGCCAGCGCCAGCCCGTCGGGGCCGGCTACCAGCTCGGCGCCGGGCGCCGAGGCCGACAGGATCTGCAGATCGATCCCCGCCGCGTCCAGATCGGCAATGCGGGCGGCGCCGAGATCGGCCAGTTCACCGCGCTTCGTGACCTGGCTCCAGACCACACCTGGCGGCGGGAAGCCGCGGCGGGTGATGGCGGCGGGGTCGATCCGCGCCACCAGGTCGGGGACGGTAAAATGTTCTTCGAGCGCTATGACGCGCATGGCGTGGCCTCCCGGCATTCGGTTGCCGCGGTTGTCGCGCGCGGCGTAAGCTGGGGCAAGGGCGCGGCTACACGCCGCGCCAGACCGGCGCGCGCTTGGTCAGGAATGCATCCATTCCCTCACGGAAATCCTGGCTCATGTAGCACATCACGATCAGGTCTTTGTCCTGGCCCTCCGGCAGGCGCGGGCGCAGCCGGCGCAGCGCCTCCTTGGTGGCGGCCAGCGTCAGCGGCGCGTGGCCGGCGATCAACCGCGCCAGCGCTTCGGCCCGGGCCAGCAGCGCGGCGGGGTCGTCCAGGAGTTCGGAAACCAGGCCGATGGAGTTTGCCTCCTCGGCCTCGATCAGACGGGCGGTGAAGATGATCTCGGTCACGAGCGCCGGGCCGATCAGCGCGGTCAGCCGCGCGTAATTCGACATCGACAGGCAGTTACCCAGGGTGCGCGCGACCGGGAAGCCGAAGCGCGCGCCGCGCGCGGCGATGCGGATGTCGCAGGCCGCGGCAATCCCCGCGCCGCCGCCGGTGCAGGCGCCGGCGATCGCGGCGATGGTGGGCTTGGGGCAGCGCTCCAGCGAGTCCAGCACGCGGTCCAGGCGGGCTTCGTAGGCCAGCGCATCCTCGGGGGTGGCGAAGGCGCGGAATTGCGAGATGTCGGTGCCGGCGGCGAAGGCCTTTTCGCCCGCCCCGGTCAGGACCAGGGCGCGGATGGCGGCGTCGGTGGCGGCGCTGTTACAAATCTCGGCCAGGCCTTCGTACATGGCGAAGGTCAGCGCGTTGCGCGCCTGCGGGCGGTTGAAGGTGATCCAGCCGATGCCGTCGCGGACATCATACAGCAGATCGGGGTCGGGCATGGCGTGTCTCCTTGGTTGGCGCCGTGGTAGGCGATGCCACGCTTGCCGCCAACCCGCCGCCCGGTATGCTGCGCCCGCTGCATCACGAGGGATCACGCATGTCCGACAATCTGGCGACCGCCACCCTGGGCGGCGGCTGTTTCTGGTGCCAGGAGGCCGTGTTCAAGGATTTGCGCGGCGTTGCCGCCGTGAAATCGGGCTACGCCGGCGGCAGCGTGGACCACCCGACCTACAAGCAGGTCTGCTCGGGCGGCACCGGGCATGCCGAGGTGGTGCAGGTCCGCTTCGATCCGTCCGAAATCAGCTACGCTGATCTGCTGCGCGTGTTCTTCGCCACCCATGATCCCACCACCAAGGATCGCCAGGGCCATGACGTGGGCACGCAGTATCGCAGCATCGTCCTGGCGCACGACGCCGCCCAGGAAGCCACCGCCCGCGCCGTGATGGCCGAAGTCGCGCCGGTCTGGTCCGCGCCGCTGGTCACGCAGCTGGTCCCGTTCAAGACGTTCTGGCCGGCCGAGGACGAACACGACGATTATTTCGCCCGCAACCCCTGGACCGGCTATTGCCAGGCGGTGGTCGGCCCGAAGGTTTCCAAGTTCCGCAAGAGCTTCGCGGACCGCCTGAAGCGCCCGGTGGCGTGATGCCGATCAACCCCGCCGATGGCCCGATCCTGGGCACGCTCTATGGCTCCGACGCGATGCGCGCCGTGTTCGACGAGACCGCGTATTTCCAGCGCATGCTCGACGTGGAAGCCGCGCTGGCGCGCGTGCAGGCGCGGCTGGGGCTGATCCCGGCGGAGGCCGCCGCGCGCATCGGCGAAGTGGCGCGGTTCGAGTTGCTGAACCCGGCGGCGCTGGCCGCCAGCGCGCGCAACGTGGGCTATCCGGTCCTGGGGCTGGTGGCGGAATTGTCGCGCGTGGCCGGCACACATGGCGGCTGGACGCATTGGGGCGCGACCACCCAGGACATCATGGACACCGCAACGGTGTTGCAGGTACGCGACGGGCTGGCGCTGATCGGCGCGGAGGTCACCGCATTGCGCGACGCGCTGCTGGCGCAGGCGGCGCGGCACCGCGACACGGTGATGGCCGGACGGACCCATCTGCAACAGGCGCTACCGACCACGCTGGGGCTGAAATGCGCGACCTGGGCGCAGCCATTCATCGCGCATGGAGAACGTCTGGCGCAACTGCAGGCGCGGGTGGAACGGGTCAGCTTCGGCGGCGCGGCGGGGACATTGGCCTCGCTCGGCACGCAGGGCGTGACGGTGATGGAGGGACTGGCGGCGGAACTGGGACTGGCCGCGCCGGCGGCACCCTGGCATGTCTGCCGCGACGGGCTGGCCGAGGCGCTGTGCGTGCTGGGGCTGATCGGCGGCAGCCTGGCGAAATTCGCCACCGACATCATCCTGCTGGCGCAGACCGAAGTGGGCGAGGTTGCGGAACCCTATGTGGCCGGGCGCGGCGCGTCCTCCACCATGCCGCAGAAGCGCAACCCGATCAGCAGCGAATATATCCACGCCGCCGCCCGCGGCGTGCAGGCGCTGGTGCCGCTGATGCTGGGCGCGATGGCGCAGGACCATGAGCGCGGCACTGGACCGTGGCAGGCCGAGGCATTGGCGATCCCGCAGGGCTTCGTGCTGACCCATGGTGCACTGATCCACGCCCGCACCATCGCCGAGGGGCTGGTGGTGGATGCCGAGCGGATGCGCCGCAACCTCGACCTGACCGGCGGGCTGATCGTGGCCGAGGCGGTGATGATGGGGCTGGCCCCCACGCTGGGGCGCGGCGAAGCGCATCATGTGGTCAAGCATGCCTGCGACGTCGCGCTGGCGGAACGGATTCCGCTGGCCGAGGCGCTGGCCCGCGCGCCGGAGGTGGCAGCCCGGCTGGACGCGGCGGCGATCGCGCGGCTGACCGATCCGTCCCGCTATCTGGGCAGCGCGCCCGACTTCATCGACCGGGTGCTGGCGGCGGCGCGCTGATCGTTCCGACGCAGGCGCCGAAGCCGATCGGGACGCAACCGGGTGCCTCAGCGCGGGCGGTGAAAACGATCTCGTCGCCGTCTTCCAGGAAGCGGCGGGCTTCGCCGTTCGGCAGCGCGATCGGGGTCCGCCCGCCTTGGCTGAGCTCCATCAGGCTGCCGAAGCTGCCGGGATCGGCGCCCGAGATCGTACCGCTACCGAATAGGTCTCCGGCATGCAGATCGCAGCCATTGCCGGTATGGTGCGCAACCATCTGCGCCACCGTCCAATACAGCGCATCCGCGCCCACATGCGACAGAGGATGCGGAGCAGCGCCGGCTTGCCGCATCCGCTGGGTGCGGATCGCGACGGTGAAGCGGATCGCCAGCCCGCCGCCGGACTGGTCCGCC
>DAHWDR010000086.1:0-6782 GCA_027330745.1 Acetobacteraceae bacterium
CCGGCGCACTAGTGGAAAAGAAGAAGCTGGCGCAGTGGAATCTGCGCATCACGGATTATGCCCCCGACCTGCTGGATGCGCTCGACGCCATGGACCGCTGGCCCGAGCGGGTGCGGACCATGCAGGCAAAATGGATCGGCCACAGTGAGGGCGCGCGGGTGAGCTTCGCCCTGACTGCGCCGGCCCCGGGGCCGGCAGCGGGGCCGGCGCCGGCTATCGACCAGGTCGCGGTGTATACCACCCGCCCGGACACGCTGTACGGGATGTCGTTTCTCGCCCTGGCCCCCGATCATCCGCTGGCTGCCGCCGTCGCCGCCGGCGATCCGGCGGCGGGCGCGTTCATCGCCGCCTGCCGCCGCCTGGGCACCAGCGAAGCCGCGATCGAGACCGCTGAGAAACAAGGCTACGATACCGGCCTGCGCGTGCGCCATCCATTCCTGAAGGATGTCAGCTACCCGGTCTGGATCGCCAATTTCGTGCTGATGGAATACGGCACCGGCGCGATTTTCGGCTGCCCCGCGCATGACCAGCGCGATCTGGATTTCGCCCGTAAGTACGGCTTGGACGTCCGCCCCGTGGTGCTGCCGCCGGGCGCCGACCCGGCCCGGTTCGCGATTGCCGAGACCGCCTATGTCGGGCCCGGTACCGCGTTCAATTCGGGGTTCCTGGACGGGCTGGCGGTGGACGCGGCCAAGCGCGCCGCGATCGCCGCCCTGGAGCAAGCCGGCCAGGGCAAGGGCGAGACCAACTGGCGGTTGCGCGACTGGGGCGTCTCGCGCCAGCGCTACTGGGGCTGCCCGATCCCGGTGATCCATTGCGACGCCTGCGGCGTGATCCCGGTCCCCGACGACCAGCTTCCCGTCATCTTGCCCGAGGATGTCGCCTTCGACCGCCCGGGCAATCCGCTCGATCACCACCCCACCTGGAAACACGTCGCCTGCCCCGCCTGCGGCGCGGCGGCGCGGCGCGAGACCGACACGTTCGATACCTTCGTGGACAGTTCGTGGTATTTCGCGCGGTATTGCAGCCCGAACGCCCGCATCCCGGTCGATCGCGCCGCCGCCGATCACTGGCTGCCGGTGGATCAATATATCGGCGGCATCGAGCACGCGATCCTGCATCTGCTGTATTCCCGCTTCTTCACCCGCGCCATGCGCGACACCGGCCATCTGTCCATCGCCGAACCCTTCGCCGGGCTGTTCACCCAGGGCATGGTCACGCATGAAAGCTATCGCGCCGCGGACGGCACCTGGCTCTATCCGGAGGAGATCGAGAAGCAGCCGGACGGCACCGCGCGCACGCGCGACTCCGGCGCCCCAGTGACGGTCGGGCGGGTGGAGGCGATGAGCAAATCCCGCCGTAACACGGTTGACCCCGGTGCGATCATCGACCGTTTTGGCGCCGACACCGCGCGCTGGTTCATCCTGGCCGACAACCCGCCCGAACGCGACATGGAGTGGACCGAGGCGGGGGTGGCCGGCGCCTATCGTTTCATCCAGCGCCTGTACCGCCTGATCGCGCCGATCGCGGCCCTCCCCGACACTCACGCGGCAGGCTGCGGCACGGACGCACTGGCGCTGCGCCGCGCCGCCCATCGCGCCATCGCGGCCGTGACCGAGGCACTGGACAGCTTCGCCTTCAACGTCGCCGTCGCCCGGATCCACGAAGCCGCCAATGCGCTGGCTGAGGCGGAACGCGCGCCCGACCAGCCGGGCCTGGCCGCGGCACGGCGCGAAGCTGCCGACATCCTGATCCGCCTGGCCGCCCCCATGATGCCGCATCTGGCCGAGGAGATGGCCGCCCGCCTGTCCCCCGGTGCGGCGCTGGTCGCCGAGCGCCCCTGGCCGGAGGCCGATCCCGCGCTGGTCGCGGCCGAGACGGTGACCGTGGCGGTGCAGGTGAATGGCAAACTGCGCGGCTCGATCGCGCTCCCGCCCGGGACCGAGCGGGTCGCGGCGCTGGCCGCGGCGCGGGACGAGCCCAATGTTGCCCGTGCCCTGGCCGCCGGCCGGGTGGTCAAGGAAATTCATGTCCCGGACCGGATCGTGAATTTCGTGGTGGCACCGTGACCAGCCGGGCCGTCCTGGCGCTGGCCGGCGCGCTGCTGCTGTCAGGATGCGGGTTCCGTCCCGTCTATATGTCTTCGGCCAATGGCGCCCCCGGCCCCGCGGCACGCAATCTGGCCGCGATCCATGTGGCACTGATCCCGGACCGGCCCGGGCAGCTGCTACGCCAGGCGCTGCAACAGCATTTCCAGGGCGCCGACGATGCTACGCCACGGCGCTACACGCTGCTGGTCTCGTATGGGATTTCCGGGCGCAGCGAGGGGATCCAGCCGAACTCGGTGGCGACCCGCGTGGAGCTGATCGCCTCCGCAAGCTGGGTCCTGACCGCCGATGACCCGGCCCATACGCGCATCACCAGCGGCTCGGCCCTGGCCATGGACGGGATCGATCAGTTCGACCAGCAATATTTTGCCGCCGATCTCGGCAACTCCGCGGCAGACCGGCGGCTGGCGCGGGCGATCGCGGGGCAGATCGCACTGCGCCTCGCCGGGTTCTTCCGCAACCGCGCCGACCAAGCGGCGCGATGAAGCTGGACGCCCGCGCGGTTGCGGGGTTTCTGCGCGACCCCGGCGAGTGCCGTGTGATCCTGCTGTTCGGCGAGGATTCCGGCCTGATCCGCGAGCGTGCCGCGGCACTGGTGACCCTGGTCGCAGGGTCCGCGGACGATCCGTTCCGCGTCGCCGAACTCGACCGCGACCAGATCGCCAGCCTGCCCGATGAAGCCGCCAGCCTGTCGCTGACCGGCGGGCGGCGCGCGGTGCGGATGCGCGAGGTGACCGATACCGAGGCGACGCAAACGGCGGTGGCGGCGGTCCTGGCCTCACGCGCCCCGGCGCTGGTGGTGCTGGAGGGCGCGGGGCTGCCGGCGCGGGCGCGCTTGCGCGCGCTGCTCGAGGCAGCCCCCGACGGGGTCGCGATTGGCTGCTACGCCGACGAAGGGCGAAACCTCGCCGAGACGATCCGCGAAACCCTCACCGCCGCCGGGGTCCGGCTGGATCCGGAGGCAGGCACCTGGCTCGCCCAGCAGCTTGGCGCGGACCGCGCCCTGACCCGCGCCGAGCTAGAGAAGCTTGCGCTGTTCGTCGGCGCCGGCGGGCGGGTCGATCTGGCCGCGGCGATGGAGTCCGTGGGCGACCTGGCCGGGCTGTCGCTGGATGACGCGCTGTTCGCCGCCACCGCCGGCGATGTGGCGCGCGCAGATCGTGCGCTGGAACTGGCGCTGGCGGAGGATGCCAACCCGGTCGGCGCGCTGCGCGCGGCACTTTTACATTTGCAACGGCTGCACCGGGCGCGGATCGCGGTGGATGACGGGCAGTCCCCGGCGGAGGCGGCGCGGTCGGCGCGACCGCCGGTGTTCTTCCGCCGCGTGGACGGTTTTGCCCGCGCCTTGTCGCTGTGGCCAGAGCCGGCGCTGCGCGCGGCAATGGCCGGCGTGGCGGAGGCCGAGCGCGGCTGCAAGCGCACCGGTGCGCCGGATCTAAGCCTCTGCCGCCACGCGGTGCTGACCCTGGCGCGCCAGGCGGCGCGAGCGGCGCGCGCGCCCCTCGCCAACCGGGGACGCGGCGGATAGCATCGTCCGATCACGCCAGGGAGGACGATCCGATGTGGGAACCGGCAACGCGCTACCCAGACCCTTTGGTGCAGGTACTGCACCCCGATTTCAACAAATACCGGCTGCCGCTGGCCTCGGTGGAGCGGCTATACACCGGATGCCGCTGGTCGGAGGGGCCGGTCTATTTCGGCGACGCGCGCTGCGTGCTGTGGTCCGACATTCCGAACGACCGCATCTTGCGCTGGGACGAAGACAGCGGCGCGGTCGGCGTCTACCGCAAGACCTCGATGAATGCGAACGGCAACACGCGCGACCGGCAGGGCCGTCTGGTAACTTGCGAGCATCGCGGCCGGCGCGTCACCCGCACCGAGCATGACGGGGCGATCACCGTGCTGGCTGACAGCTATGACGGCAAGCCGCTCAATTCACCCAATGACGTGGTGGTGAAATCCGACGGCTCGATCTGGTTCACCGACCCCGTGTTCGGTATCCTTGGCTATTATGAAGGCGAACGAAATCCGCCGCAGCTGGCGCCGGCGGTGTACCGGATCGACGGGCAGACCGGGGTGGTGAGCAAGGTCACCGACGCGATCGAAGGACCAAACGGGCTGGCGTTCTCGCCCGACGAGCGGATGCTGTACGTGGTGGCCTCACGCGAGGCGCCGCGCGCGATCCGCGCCTTCGACGTGGCGGGCGCAACGGTGTCTGGCAACCGGATCGCGATCGAGGCGGGACCCGGCACGCCGGATGGATTCCGGGTGGATGTGGACGGCAATCTGTGGTGCGGCTGGGGGATGGGCGATCCGGCGCTGGACGGGGTGCGGGTGTTCAACCCGCAGGGCGAGGCGATCGGGCATATCGGTTTGCCGGAACGCTGCGCCAATCTGTGTTTCGGCGGGCGCTGGCGCAACCGGCTGTTCATGGCGGCCAGCCACGGGTTGTATGCGCTGTATGTCAACACGCAGGGCGCGCCCGGCGGGTAGAATACACGCGTGGGTTGTGTTTACGACAGAGTCGCCGGAACGTCCGTCGCTTTTGATTTCGGGTTTATTGACAATAGCTCGCCGGAGCGCGCGTAGTCGCGCGGGGTGATCGCTGCCGATCGGGGAACAGGGCGCATGGGCCGCAACGTCAAGGGATTTTTGCGCGCGGGGGCGATCATATGGGCCCTTGTCGGCGGCGCGGCCTGGCCGGCCGCAGCGGCGCTGCCGGCCGGTTCACCGCTGTTGCCGCAAGGCTCGCCGCTGCCACGTGCGCTGCCGCCGCCACCGCCCGGTGTACAGCCAGCCGCGCCGGCGGCGCCGCTGGCGGTGACCACCGCGATGCCGAACCGCCCGGTCCCGGTGCGGCGTATCGCGATCGAGGGCGTTACCGCCTATCGTCCGGCGCGGATGGCGGCGCTAACCACCGGACTGGTGGGTTCAGCAGTGCCGCTGCCACGGATCGAGGCGGCGCGCGAAGCAATCCTGCGGCTGTATCAGGGCGACGGGTACGTTCTGACCTCGGTCTCGGCCAGCCTCGACACGCATGGGACGCTGCGCTTCCTGGTGACCGAGGGCCGGATCGCGAGCGTGAAGCTGTCGGGAGATATCGGCCCGGCGGGCACGCAGGTGCTGCGCTTCCTGGACCGGCTGACCGCGGTGCGTCCGCTGACCGATGCCGCGTTGGAGCGCGCGCTGCTGTTGGCCGAGAGCGTGCCGGGCGTGTCCCTGCATGCAGTGCTGCAGCCGTCCACCGGCACGCCGGGAGCGCTCAACCTGATCGCCGAGGTGCACCGGCAGGTGATAAGCGGCCTGATCACCACCGATAATTATTCCTCGAACTATACCGGCCCGTACGAATCCCTGGCCGTGTTCAATCTGAACAGCTTCACCGAGTTCGGCGATCAGACCGAGATCGCGCTGTATCACACTTGGCCGAACTCGGAGAATTTCGGACAGATTTCGGAACAGGTGTTCCTGGGCGGGTCCGGGCTGCGACTGAAACTTTATGGCGGCGCGGGGCATACCAACCCAAGCGGAACGCTGGCGGAGGAAGGCTATCTGGGCGTCACCGAGGTCTATGGCGCGCGGCTGAGCTACCCGCTGCTCCGCTCGCGGCAGCAAAGCCTGGAGCTGTACAGCTCGTTTGATGCGATCGATTCGGAGACCAGCCTGGACACCGGCGGCGTGCGCACCCGGGCCAACTACGACGCGCTGCGGGTCCTGCGGGCCGGTCTTGAATACGCGCGCACCGATCTTCTCGCCGGCCCCAGCCGCGGCGCGCTGAACGCCGCGACGTTCAGCGTGTCCCACGGGCTGCCGATTCTGGGCGCCGCGCGGGATGGCGCGTCGGACGCGCCGCGGATCGGGGAGCGGACGGATTTCGTCAAGGTCGATGTCCGCCTGAGCCGCACGCAGACCTTGTTCGAGCCTTGGCACGATGCCTCGGTCGCACTGATGGGGCTGGTGACCGGGCAGTGGTCGCCCGATATCGTTCCCCCGGCCGAGGAGTTCTATCTTGGCGGGTTCGAATACACGCGCGGCTACTACGCGGGCCAGGTGAGCGGCGACAAGGGGCTGGCAGCAACGGCGGAGCTGCAACTCAACACGCCGCTCGATCTGCACAAGCTGCATCTGCCGGAGGTGGTGGAGGCGCAGTTCTTTGCTTTCTACGACTGGGGCGAAACCTGGCAGAACCAGACGGCGGGGCTGGCGATCCATCTGTCTTCGATCGGCGGCGGGGTGCGGCTGTCGCTCACGCCGCATGTGGAACTGGATCTGTTGGGCCTCCATCGGTTCAACGTCTATCCGACCGGGAGCGGGCCGACGATCTCGGCGCTGCCTGGCAGTGCGTTCTATTGGCGCGTGCTGGGGCGGTTCTGATACGGGCGGAGCGGCGGTCATGAACTTGGCAGGAGGGATCGGAGGCAGGCGGGTCGCAAAGCGCCATGCGCTGCGGCTGGCAGGCGTATTGCGGCGGTCGCGGCGTGGCCTGCTGGTCACGACCGCGTTGCAGGCCACCGTGGTGCTGGTTCTGGCCCGCCCCGCCGCGGCCCAGCCTGCCCCCAACGCGGCCCCGACCGGCGGGATCGTGGTGGGCGGGGCGGCGTCGATTTCCCGCAGCCCGACCACGACCACGATCGACCAGACCACCCAGCGCGCGGCGATCAACTGGCAGAGCTT
>DAHWDR010000010.1:0-4282 GCA_027330745.1 Acetobacteraceae bacterium
GGGCGGCGTTGGTGGCGCGCGCGGCGGCGGCGGCGCGGGCGGAGCGGTTGCGGGCGGCGGCGGCGCGTTTGATGGCGGCGAGGGTGGCGGCGGCAGCGGGGTTACGGGCGGCCAGCCTGGCCACGCAGGTGGCCGAGGCGCAGCTGGCGGCGTTGACTGCCGGTGCTCGGGCGGCGGCGGCGCAGGTGCGGGCGGAGCGGGCGGCGTTGCTGCCGTTGCTGCCGGTCATCGAGCGGCTGTCGCTTTATCCGACCGAGTCCCTTCTTGCCGCGCCGGTTCCGCCGGAGCAGGCGTTGCGTGGGGTATTGGTGTTGCGGGGGGTGACCCGGGCGCTGGCGGCGCGGCTCGCGCGGCTGCGCGCGGCGCAGGTCAGGGCGGCGGTGGCGCGGACGGCGGCGGCGGTGGCCGTTCCCAGTCTGGCCGCGGCTGAGCGGACGCAGGAGGATGCCACCGCGGCGCTTGACCGGGCCTTAGCGGCGACCAGTGCGGACGAGCTGGCGGCCGAGACTTCCGAACAGGCGGCGGCGCGCCGGGCCGCGGCTCTGGCCAGCCAGGCGGCTGATTTGCGCGATCTGCTGCACCGGCTGGCGGTGGCGCGGCAGGCGGCGGCGGCGCGGGCGCGGCGGCTGGCGCCGAATGCTGGATCGGTGCCATCCGGGCCGATCCATTTGCTGGCCGCATCGCGCCCGGCGCACCAGCTGCTGCGTCCGGTGGCGGGCAGGGTGGCAATCGGGTTCGGCACGCCCACGGCGGCGGGACCCGCGTCCGGGATTACCTGGCACGCGCGGGCAGGGGCAGTGGCGGTCGCGCCGTGCAGCGGGACGGTCTTGTTTGCCGCTCCGTTCCGCGGCTATGGGCGTTTGCTGATCGAGGATTGCGGCGGCGGGTACGATGCCGTGATCGGCGGTTTCGCCCGCCTGGACGCGGCGCCGGGGGATCGGTTGCGGGCCGGCGCGGCGGTGGGTGCGCTGCCCACCGGCACGGCGATGGGCGTATCGTCTGCCGGCATGCCGTCGGTTTATTTCGAGCTGCGTCGAGATGGGGCGGCGATCGACCCCAGGCCTTGGCTGCGTGGTGGCTGACCGTCCGTGAAATCGGGTCCCCCAGCGGACCGGCCTGCAACCCAAGGTGGCGAAATCTTCACTCGGCTGGACCCTATAACGGGGCTGGACCGCGGGGCGGCGAAACCTGATAGAGAGAGTTCAAGTCAGATCATCATGGTCGCGGCCCGGTTGTTCCGGGCGGCGCGAGAGGACCGATCGCATGAATGTTCGTTTCCGGCGCTTTCGCACCGGGGCTTTGCTGGGTGCCACTTTTCTGGCTGGGCTGGCGGCCTGGCCCACCGGGCGCTTCGTCGCGGTCCGGATCGGGATCGCGCAGGCGGTGGCCGCCGAACCGTCCGGGCAGGCGGATACGTATCGCTGGCTGACCCTGTTCGGCGACGTGTTCGAGAAGGTGCGGCGTGATTACGTCGATCCCGTCTCGGACAAAAGCCTGGTGGAGAACGCGCTGGACGGGATGCTGGCGGGGCTGGATCCGCATTCGGCCTATATGAACCGCAAGCAGTTCCATGAGATGGAAGTGCAGACCTCGGGCCAGTTCGGCGGGCTCGGGATCGAGGTGACCGAGGATGGCGGGCTGATCCGCGTGATTTCGCCGATCGACGACACGCCGGCCTCGCGCGCCGGGATCAAGGCCGGGGATATCATCACCGCGATCGACGGCAAGACGGTGGAGGGCCTGCCGCTGGCGAACGCGGTGCGGCAGATGCGCGGGAAAGTGAACACGCCGATCACGCTGACGATCAAGCGTCAGGGGGTGAATACGCCGGTGATCGTGACGATGAAGCGCGAGATCATCCATATCCAGGTGGTCAAGGACCGGATGGAGCCGCACGATATCGGGTACGTCCGGCTGTCGCAGTTCACCGAGGGCGCCAACAGCGGCATTCGCAAGGCGATTGCGGCTTTGAAGAAGCAGGGCCATGGCAAGCTGCGCGCGGTGATTCTGGATCTGCGCGACAATCCTGGCGGGTTGCTGGAGCAGGCGGTGGCGGTGGCCGGGGATTTCATCGGCCATGGCGAGATCGTCTCCACGCGCGGGCGCCATCCCAGCGATTCGCAGCGTTGGGACGCGCCGGGCAACGACCTGATTCCGGGCGTTCCGTTGGTGGTACTGATCAATAACGGGTCCGCGTCTTCGTCCGAGATCGTTTCCGGCGCGTTGCAGGACCACCGGCGCGCGATCCTGATGGGGGAGCGGAGCTTCGGCAAAGGATCCGTGCAGACCGTTATGCCGCTGCCGGGCGGGGGTGCGATGCGGCTGACTACGGCGCGTTACTACACCCCGTCCGGGCGATCGATCCAGGATCTGGGGATTGCGCCCGATATCCGCGTGGCCGAGACCTTCAAGAAGCTGGCGCATTTCGGGCCGGCGCATGAGTGGGACCTGAACCACACCATTACCAATACCGGCGGCACCAAGGCGGCCCCGCCGCGGCCCGACCTGCCGCCGATCGCCGCCTCGATCCCGCCTCGGCCGCCCAAGGATTTCCCCAAGTTCGATCCGAAGCATCCGACCAGCACCGATTTCCAATTGCTGCAAGCGATCAAGGTGGCGAACGCGATGGCCGAGGAGACGCATCACGCCGTGGCCAAGGAATAGGCGGGTGTGACCATGGGGGGAGGCTGGCGGGCGCTCGGCCTGTTCTGGGTCGTGGTTCTGGCTGTCGCGGGCGGCAGTGCGGCGGTGCTGGAGCATCTGGGACCGCCGGTCGCATCGCCATCGCTGGGGCCCCGGCCCCTGGCGTCCGCTTCGTCGCGGCCGGTTTCGCTGGCGCCCTCGGCACGCGCGCGACCCGGTCCGCCGCGACCAGAGGCAGCATCGCTCGCAGCGCCGGCAGGGCATGTCTCGGCCCCGGTCGGGGCTTCGGCGGGGTCGTCTGCGGGCCCCTCCGTTGGGCATCGCCTTGGGACGTCCGCTGGCGCCGGCCCGGCGGCCTCTGCCGCGCCCGCTCTGTCCCAAGCGTCCGCCCGCCGCGGGCCCCAGCCGGCGGTTGCGACGACCGGCAGCGCAATCGCCGCGCCGATTGCGCTTTTGTTGGCGCCGCTGCCCGCGCATCCCGGGTGGTTGCTACCAGTGATCGGGCCGGACGGAGCCGCGCCCATGCACGCCTATGCCGCCAGGTTCGATCCGGCCGATCACGCGCCGCGCGTGGCGCTGCTTCTGGCCGGCGTGGGGCTGGATTCGGCCGCCAGCCTGGCCGCGATCGGGGCGTTGCCGGCGCCGGTCGCGTTGGCGGTGTCGCCTTATGCGACCCATCTGGACCCGGTCCTGGCTGCCGCCCGCGCGGACGGCCACGAATATCTGATGTCGCTGCCGCTGGAGCCGGCGCGCTATCCGCTGAATGACCCCGGACCGCGCGCGTTGTTGTCCAGTCAGACGCCGGCGCAGAACCTGGCGGCGCTGGATTGGGCGCTGTCGCGGGCACAAGGCTATGTCGGCGCCACCGCTGCGCTGGGGCTGACCAACGGGGAGCGCTTCGCGGGCGATGCCGAGGACATGACCCCGGTGCTGCGACAACTGGCGCAGCGTGGGCTGCTGTACATCGATCCGCGGCCGGGCGCGGCGCGGCTGCCATTTGTCTGGGCGCGCGCGGTGGACGTCGTGATCGACCATCCCGCCGACCCGGCCTCGGAGGAAGCGGCGTTGACGCGGCTGGACCGGCTGGCGCGCGCCCATGGCAGCGCGCTGGGGCTGGTGGAGGCGGTGCGGCCTGACACAATCACGTTGTTGACGGCCTGGGCGCACGGGCTGGCGGGCCGGGGGCTGGTACTGACGCCGGTGAGCGCGCTGGCGTTCGCCCCGCCGGCCTCCGCCCCGCCCGCCCCAGCCCAACCGGCCCACGCGTCGCCAACCCCTGGCGCGACCGGAACCGCCGCGAAATGAGCCTCTTGCCGTATCGGCCGAATGTCGGCGCGGTTCTATTCGACCGTGATGGCCGTGTATTCCTGGCCCGCCGCGCCGATTTGCCGAACGCCGAGGGCGCCGCGGGCGGCTGGCAGTTGCCGCAGGGCGGGATCGATGCCGGGGAAGACCCGCGCAGCGCCGTGCTGCGCGAACTGGCCGAGGAGATCGGCACCGATCATGCCGAGATCCTGGCCGAACATCCCGACTGGCTAACCTATGACCTGCCGCCCGCCCTGTTGGGGGTGGCGCTGGGCGGGCGTTATCGCGGCCAGCGGCAGCGCTGGTTCGCGCTGCGCTTTACCGGGCGGGACGC
>DAHWDR010000014.1:0-8647 GCA_027330745.1 Acetobacteraceae bacterium
CCGGAAGCTTCCAGGCGCCGGACTGCCAGCGCGTCGTCCTCGGCGCGGTGCGTGGCGCGGGCGCGATGGCCCCAGGTGGTCGGGTGGCCGCGCAGGTCGAAGCTTTCCTTGACCGTCATCGGCACGCCGAACAACGGCCCGACGCCGGCGCGCGGGCCGTGATCCAGCGCGCGGGCGCGGCTGCGGGCGCGCTCGAAATCGCGCACCACGACGGCGTTGATCTTCGGGTCCAGGCGCTCGATACGGGCGATCATGTGATCGACCAGCTCGCGGCAGCCGAGCTCGCCCGCGCGGGTGCGTTCGGCCAGGCGCCAGGCGGGAAGGAAGCTCGCGTCCATGGGGGGCTCCGGGGTCAGCGCGCCATCGTGGCGCGGGCCGGCCCGGGACGCCAGAGGGGACGCCAGAGGGGGACGCCAGAGGGGGACGCCGGCGGAGCCGACGGAACATCGGCGGCGGATCAGCGTTGGACCGAGACCGTCACCGCTATCACCGCCGAGTCGGGCAGCAGCGTGACCGCGAACTGATCCGGTCCGGCGTAACCGGCAACCGGGGTGTAGTCGATCCGCGTCACCGCGCCGACGGTGTGGATGTACACCCGGCCGTGCTGCGCGCGCCGGGTCAGCAGACCGGCCGGGTACGGCCCCGGGCCGTCCTTGCCCGGGCGCTGCACGGATATCGCGCACCAGCCACCGTCATTGCCGACGGTCATCGCAGCGGTCACGCTTGCAAGTGGCTTCGGCGCGATCTTGCCGACGGTGCATTTCGTGGCGGCACCGGCCAGATCGACGGCATAGACGCGCGGGGCCGGCCCGGTGGCGACCGGGGTGGGCGGGGGGCCGGCGCAGCCGGCCAGCAGGACGGCGAGCGCGAACACGGTGGCGCAGCCGGCCGTGCGGCGCGCGCGCGAAAGGACGAATGGCACGGGCAATGAGGGGGACTCCGGGGGAAGGGCAAGACCGCGCGCCTGATACTCCGCCGGCAGGCGCGGCGCATCCCCCCTCACGCAAATGCGCGCGCATGGGCGGATTGTCCCGGCGTGGCGGCGCGTGCTAACCCATTCTTGCCGGTGTCGCGCCGGCTTGACTGTCCAGGGGTACCCCCCGTGTTCAAACGCCGCAGACCTGACGACCCGCCCCCGGCGGACGTGCGTCGTCCCGGCCAGGAGGCTGAGGCCGTGTCCGAATCTCATGAGACGACGCCGTCCGCTCCGGCGGATAGCGGCCTCGGCGTGCCGCCGTATCGCCCCTCCCCAGCGAAGGATTCCCTGCCCATGGCGCGCTCGCCGTTCTCTCCCTCCGCGGCTCCGCCTGGACCGCACCCTGGCGGTGGCCCGGTGCCGGTGGCGCCCCCCGCGCCTGGACTGCGTCCGGCCGGCATGGCGCCGCGCCCGGGGCGGGATGGGGCGGAACGGCGCACCCTGGTGGTGGGTCGCGGAATCTCGGTCCAGGGCACGGTGCAGGACGCCGAGCGGCTGGTGGTCGAGGGGACGGTCGAAGCCTCGATGATCCACGCCACCGAACTCGCGATTGCCCATGGCGGGATGTTCAAGGGCGAGATCGAGGTGGAGGACGCCGAGATTGCCGGCACCATGAACGGGACGCTGACCGCGCGCGGCAGCCTGATCCTGCGCGCGAGCGGACGGCTGCAGGGTACCGCACGCTGCCGCCGGCTACAGGTGGAGGAGGGCGGGAAAATCTCCGGGCAGATGGAGATGCTGACCGACGATACCCGCCCGGAACTGCCGCTGGCGCCGGAGGTGGCGTAACCGGGCGGGCACTGCGGGACGGGGGCGGTGGGCGCGACACAGCCAAAGCAGGAAAGTGCCGGCACCATCGCGATTGCCTTGCGTTTCGCCTGGACGCCGCCCACCTCCGCGGCCATGACAACGGAGCTCGATCGCGTCGGCGCATGCGTAGAGGAAGCGTTCGCGCGCTTCGGCGCGTCCCTGCTCTGGAACATCCGCCGGCCCGACGCGCGCCCGGGCCGCAACCCGCCGGACCCGACCCGCCTGGCCCGCAAGCTCGCCCGCGAGGGTGGTGCGGACGCGGTGGACCTGGCCGGACGGATGCTTGCCGCGGTCGCCGAATCCCATGCTCGATCCATTCCAGCAGCAGATCCTTCGGCGCATCGCTGCTAACCGAGGTCCGGACAGCGTCTTCGCTGGCGGCGGCGCGCCTAATCGCGACGGCCCCAGACTGTCCCGCGATCTCGACCTGTTCCACAGAACCGTCGCAATGATCGATGCTGCGCTGGCGCGCGACCTGGCATCCTTGCGGGATGCCGGGTTTGTGACCACCCGGCTGCGCGAGACCGCGACCTCACGCGAATGGCTGATTGCCAGCCTCGACGGTGCGGCCACCCGGGTGCAATGGACGCGCGAGACATCCTGGTTGTTCTTTCCCGCCGTCCCGGACCCGGAATTCGGCGACATGCTGTCGTTCGAGGATCTTGCGGTCAACAAGATGGCGGCGGCGGCCGATCGCGGCCGGATCCGCGATTACCACGACCTGGCCGCGCTTGATCTGCTCGGGGTTCCGCCGTGGGTGCTGGCGCTTGCCGCGATGGGCAAGGACGCAGAATTGTCGCCGCCCACGGTGCTGGACCGGGCGCGCCGGCTGGTCGCGCAGGCGGGCGTCGATGACGAGGATCCGGACTATGAGGGGCCTTGCATCCCCTGGCCGGGCCGGCTCCAGGAGGATCTCGATCTTCTCGGCCGGATGGAGTGGATCGGTTGGGCGGGGGTCCTGCCGATCGACCCCGCCACCGGGCGCCTGGCGCTGCATCTGACGCCGAAGATCATCGAGGGATGCGGCAAGGCGCGCGCGAGCCTGGCGGGGTCATGGCCGTCCTCTCCGGCGCTGGCGGGAGAGATGTTGCGTGCCGCGCGGCACCCGGCACTGCGTGCAGTGCGCCTCGATCTTGATGCGCTGATCGATCCTGCGGGCAGAGCGGGCGCGGACGGTGCCACAGGGCCGGATCGCGGCTGAAACGCCCCGCGAACACGGAAACGGCCGGGCGCATTCCTGCGTCCGGCCGTTTCCAGATGCGTTCGGGGCGCCCCCCGGTCAGCCCCGGTTGTCAGCGCCGGTTGGTGGTGCCCAGCAGTTGCAGCAGCAGCATGAACAGGTTGATGAAGTTCAGATACAGCCCCAGCGCGTCATACACGCTGCGCTTGGCGGCCTGATCCGAGCCTTCCGCATAGGCAAACTGGATATAGGTGGCCTTGATCCGCTGCGTGTCGTAGGCGGTCAGTCCGGTGAACACCAGCACCCCGGCGATGCTGATCAGGAACTGCATCGCGGTGGAATGCATGAACATGTTGACCACGCTGGCCAGGATCACCCCGATCAGCCCCATCATCAGGAAGCTGCCCCAGCGGCTGAGATCCGCCTTCGTGGTGTAGCCATATAGGCTCATGGCCGCGAAGGTGGCCGCGGTGATGAAGAACACCCGCACGATGGAGGTGCTGGTGTAGATCAGGAAGATGTTGGTCAGGCTGGCGCCCATCGCGGCGCAGAACACCCAATACAGCGTCTGCGCGGCGCTGCGCGAGAGCTTGTTCACCCCCAGGCTGAGCACCAGCACGAACGCAAGCGGGGCGAAGATCGAGATCATCGCCAGCGGCCCGGCGGTGCGGGCGACGCCATACGGGGTCTGCACCAGCGGGTAGAACAGGTTGATGGCCGAGGTGTTGGCGATCGCGTAGGCGACGATCCCGGTCAGCAGCAGACCGGAAGACATCCAGTTGTAAACGCGCAACATATACGCCCGCAGCCCCGCGTCCAGGACGGCGGAGGCGGCAGAGGTGGCGGTGCCCGGGTAGGTCCGGGAGTCGGGACTGAAGGCCATGACGGTTCCCATCCTAATACGGGCGACAGGCGCCCCAACGCGGGTAAGATGCGCCGTCTCGTGCGCCGCTTCAAGCGGGTCAGGAATGAGACTTCGGTCATCCGTCCCGCAGCAGCGCGGCCGGCGGCGTGCGTAGCACCTGTCTGGTACCAAGGTAGCCCAGCCCGAGCAGCAGCGCCCATGCCAGCCCGATCCCCGCGACCAGACGCAGCGGCGCCCAGACGAATGGGACATGCAACAGCTGGGTCAGCACGCCCCAGGCCGAAGCCGCGCCAACCGCGCCCCCCAGCACACCGGCGGCCAGGCCGAGCACGCCGAACTCGATCATCCAGGCCAGCCGCAGCTGCGTCCGGCTGGCGCCGAGGACGCGCAACAGCACCGCCTGACGGCGCCGGCGCGCCTGACCCGCGGCCACGGCCCCGGCCAGGACCAGCGCGCCCGACGCCAGCGTGACCGCCGCGGTCGCCGCCAGCGCCGCCGCGATCTGGTCCAGCAGCCCCGCCACGTCGGCCAGCACGGCGCGGACCGCGATGCCGGTGACGTTGGGTAGCGCGTCTGACACGGCGGCGAGCAACGGTGCCTCCTGGTCCGGGGGCACGCGGACGGTGGCGAGATCGGTCTGCGGCGCCGCCGAGAGCAGCCCCGGGCTGGCGACCAGGACGAAATTGATCCCGAGGCGCTGCCAGGTGATAGCGCGTAGGCTGGCGACTTTCAGGGTGATGTCGCGGCCCAACACGTTGACGCGGATCGCCCCGCCGATCCCCACGCCCCAGCCGCGCGCCAACCGCGCGTCGAGCGAGACCAGCGGCGGACCCGCATACCCGGCGGGCCACCAACGCCCGGCCACCAGTCGGGTGCCGCGCGGGGCGGTGGCGGCGTAGGTCAGGCCGCGATCGCCGCGCAGCGCCCAGCCGGTGCCGGGGGCGGCGTGGATTTCGGCTGCCGGCACGCCGTTCACCGCGACGATCCGCGCCCGCAGCGTGGGCACCAGACGCAGCGCCCGCGCGCCCGGGGTGGCGCGGACCAGGGCGGTGAAGCGGGCGATCTGGTCGGGTTCGATGTCGATGAAGAAGAAGCTGGGGCCGTGCGCGGGCAGCGCATCCAGCACCTGCCGCCGCAGCGCCGCCTGCACCAGCGCCACCGTGGTGAGGGTGGCGAGGCCGATTCCCACCGCGACCAGCATCGCCGCGGTGCGCGCCCCCGGCCGGTGCAGGTTGCCGAGGCCGATGCGCCAGGCCGCGCCGTGCGGACGCGGCAGCAAGCGCAGTGACCACATCAGCGCCCAGGCGGCCGCGCGGAACAGTGCCAGCGCCGCCGGAACCGCGAGGCAGAACGACACCGCCAGACGCCGGTCCGCGGTGGTCCCCAGCACCAGCGCCAGCAGCGCCGCGCCCAGCGCGACGTTGACCGCGATCACGCCCGCGCTGGGGCGGGTGCCCGGGGGGGCACCGACGGCAGCGCCGGAGATGGCGGAGTCGAGCGCGGCGCCGCGGAACAGCGCTCCGCCCGGGGTGCGCGCCGCGCGCCCGAGCGGCCAGAGCGCGCTCGCCCCCGCGGTCAGCGCGCCATAGAGCGCGGCCAGCGCGAGCGGCGCGGGATAGACCCCGTTCGCCAGCGGCAACGGCAAGGCCGCCCCCAGGAACCAGCCGGCAAGCGGCGGCGCGAGTGCGCCCAGTGCCAGGCCCAGTGCGATCCCGGCGGCAGCGAGCAGCGCGACTTGCGCCAGGCAAACCGCGAACACCAGCCGCGCCGGAGCGCCGAGACAGCGCAGCGTGGCGATGGTGCCGGCGCGGCCGCCGAGCCAGGTGTCCACGCCGGCGGCCACGCCGATCCCGCCCATCAGCAGTGCGGTCAGCCCGACCAGCGTCATGAAGCGGGTGGTCAGGGTGATGAACCGGGCGATGCCGGGGGCGGCCTGATTGGGGCCTCGGATTTGCCAGCCGGCGGCGGCGAAGCGGGTGCGCAGCGCGGCGCGCAGGCCGGGCCCCTCGATAGGGTCCGGCAGGAGAGCGCGCAGCGTGTAGCCGACGATCGCGCCCGGCACGATCAGCCCCGTCTGCGCCAGGGCGGCGCGAGCGATCAGAACCGGGGCGCCGAGGAAGGCGGGGCTCGCCAGACCGTCCGGCAGCCGGGTGATGGCGCCGCGCAGGGTGAAGTGGGCGGTGCCGAGCCGAACCGTGTCTCCGGGATGCAGATGGAGCCGTGCGATCGGCAGCGGGTCGGCGATCAGGCCGTAGCGCGGGCGGTGGGCCAGGGCTACGGCCACCGTCTGGGCTGGTTGCAGTCCGACCTGACCGACCAGCGGCCAATGCGTGCCGACGGCGCGCAGCGTCACCAGTTGCCGCGCGCCGTTCGGCGCAACCAGCAGGGTGCGGAGATGCGCCGAGACCGTGCTGCGCGCCCCGCGTCGGGCGAGGAACGCGCGCAAGGCTGCGGGCGGGGGCGTGGCGCCGGTGCCGATCGCGACGTCTCCGCCCAGCAGAACCCGGCCCTGGGCGGCCAGTCCGGCCGAGGTCGCTGCGCGCAGGCTACCGACCGCGGCGATGGCGCCGGTGCCGAGCGCGAGACAGGCCACCACCAACCAGAGACCGCGGACGCCGCCGCGCAGGTCGCGTCCGGCCAGGCGGAGCGCCGTGCGAAGGCCGGCGCTAGGGCGAGCGGGGTAGAGTGGCGAAATCGGCGTATTTCCGGCTGACGGGCAGGAAATCCGCATAGACCGGACGCGCTGCTTGCGCCATGGCGGGGGGCAGACTGCGCCAGCGCGCTGCGACCAGACGCTGATACGGCAGGCCCAAGGCGGGGGTTTGCGAATGATAGGCGGCCACGGCCGCCTTCCAGGTTCCAAGCGCCGCGTGCAAGCGGATCAGGAAACCCGCCGCATAGCGCGCGTTGGCTTCCGGATCGAACGCCTGACGCAGCGAGGCGAAGGCACGCGGATGGTCGCGCAGATCGACCTGGAGGCAGCCGATATCGATCGCCGTCACGCCCTGGGCTTGCAGCGCGCGGACCGCTTCGATGGCCTGGCGGCGCGAAGTGAAATAGCGCCCGACCCCGCCGGCATTGATGGTCCAGGGCCAGGGGCGCCGCGCGGCGGTGCCGGGCGGGGCGTAGGCGTGGCGGAAGATGGATGGGCGCGGGTCCGGCCGGCCGCTTTCCACCGTGGCGACGGCGGCGAGCAAGCCGGGAGGCAGCCCGACGGCAGCCGAAGCGGCGGCGATGGCGCGCGCGCAGGCGGAGAACCCGGCAGCGGGCGGCGCGGCCAGCGCAGGCTGCGGCACGGTGCCGGCCCGGGCGGCCGCGGCCAGCACGCACAGCGCGACCACGAGGGCGAGGGGGATGCGTGCGAGCATTACCGGAGATTGCCACAAATCGAGGGAAAAATCCCGCAAAATCGACAGTGATCGCGCAATTTTGTGGTGACGCGACCGGCATGCCCCCCTCGGGATGGGGGAATCGCGCGTGGCGGAAACTGCGTTCCGGCGCGCGCGGCGCGGCGAAACCCGCGTCTTGCGGCAGCGATTCGCTCCCGCTTGACTTGCCCGGACCCCGGGGGTTTCTGGCCGCGCTCTGCCTCGCCCTTTCTTGTTCAGAACCGGATCTCCATGATGCACGCCTACCGCACTCATACCTGCGGCGCGCTCCGCGCAGCCGACACCGCGACCTCGGCCCGCCTGTCGGGCTGGGTCCATGCGCGGCGCGATCATGGCGGGCTGCTGTTCCTCGACCTGCGCGATCATTACGGGATCACGCAATGCGTGTTCCCTGCCGGATCGCCCGCCTTTGCCGCGGCCGAGGCGGTGCGGGCCGAAAGCGTGGTGACCGTGACCGGGGAGGTGGTGGCGCGCGCGCCCGGAACCGCAAACCCGCGGCTGCCCACCGGGGAGATCGAGCTGCGCGTGGCGGCGCTGGAGGTGCAGTCGGCGGCGGAGGTTCTGCCGATCCAGGTGGCCGGCGAGGAACGCTATCCCGAGGATTTGCGGCTGACCTACCGGTTCCTCGATCTGCGGCGGGAGAAGCTGCACCGCAACATGATGCTGCGGGCGGGCGTGATCGGCTCGATCCGGCGGCGGATGATCGATGCCGGCTTCACCGAGTTCACGACGCCGATCCTGACCGCCTCCTCGCCGGAAGGCGCGCGGGATTTCCTGGTGCCGGCGCGGCTGCATCCGGGGAAGTTCTATGCGCTGCCGCAGGCGCCGCAGCAGTTCAAGCAGCTGCTGATGGTGGCCGGTTTCGACCGATATTTCCAGATCGCGCCCTGTTTCCGCGATGAAGCCTCGCGCGCGGACCGGTCTCCGGGCGAGTTCTACCAGCTTGATTTCGAAATGAGCTTCGTTACCCAGGACGACGTGTTCGCCACCATCGAGCCGGTGATCGCGGGGGTGTTCGAGGAGTTTGCGCAAGGGCGCGCGGTGGACGGCGCGCCGTTCGTGCGCATCCCGTATGCCGAGGCGCTGGCGGTGTACGGAACGGACAAGCCCGATCTGCGCAATCCGCTGCGGATCGCGGACGTGACGGCAGCGTTCGCGGAGTCGGGGTTCGGGCTGTTCGCGCGGATCGCGGCGTCGGGCGGCGTGGTGCGCGCGATCCCGGCGCCGGGGGCGGGCGGGCGGCCGCGCAGCTTCTTCGACAAGCTGAACGACTGGGCGAAGGAGGAAGGCGCGGGCGGGCTGGGCTACGTCACGTTCGACGCTGAGGGCGCGAAAGGGCCGATCGCGCGTAATCTGGAACCCGCGCGCGCCGAGGCGATCCGGGCGGCGTGCGGCCTGGCGGCGGGCGATGCGGTGTTCTTCGTCGC
>DAHWDR010000026.1:0-5624 GCA_027330745.1 Acetobacteraceae bacterium
AAAGCGCATCGCCGGTGCGGTCCTCGACGTATTCCGGCAGGAACCGCTGCCGGTCGCGCATCCGTTCTGGACCACGCCGGGGATCATGGTGCTGCCGCATATCGGCGGGCCGCATCCGCGGCGCGATGCCATCGTGGCGCAGCTGTTCGCGGATAATCTGGGGCGGTTCGTCGCGGGGGAGCCCTTGCGAGAGGTGGTGGACCGGGCCGCGGGGTACTGATACCGGCCGCCTTTGATGTTGACCCGTGAAAGACCGGTCAACGGCAACTGGTATCGAGTCATATTTCGTCCGCCGCCGCCGGCCAACCCGGTGCGCACGACCAACCGGTGCAAGAGCCGGTTGGTATAAGGCGCATCATATCGGCAGGCGGATACGCGCGCGCAGCCCGCCCAGCTTGCTGTCTTCCAGCACGATGTCCCCGCCATGGGCGCGCACGATATCGCGCGCGATGGTCAGGCCCAGGCCGGTGCCGCCATCGTTGCCGGATTCGAACGGCCGGAACACGCTTTCACGCTTGTCGGGAGGAATCCCCGGGCCGTCGTCATCCACCGTCACCTGCACGCCGCGCGCGCCCAGCGGGGCTGCGGCCAACACCACGTGCCCGCCATGGCGGGCGGCGTTCTCGACCAGGTTGGTGAGCGCCCTGCGCATCGCATCCGCGCGCAGGCGTAACGGCAACGAGTCCGGCACCTCAAGATCGATCCGCGTCCCGGCATGGCGGGAATGCGCGGCCACGCCGGCCAGCATCGCCGACAGATCGGTCGGCTCCGCCTGTTCCGCGCCCTCGCCGCGGGCGAACGCCAGATAGGCTTCGATCATCCGCTCCATCTCGGCGATATCGGCATTCAGCTCGGCGATGTCGGTGGCTTGTTCGGGCGCGGCCGGCAGCATTGCCAGTGCAAGGCGCATCCGCGTCAGCGGCGTGCGCAAATCATGCGAGACGCCGGCCAGCATTTCGGTGCGCTGGGTCAGGAAGCGGCGGATGCGCTCGGCCATGCGGTTGAACGCGGTGGAGGCACGGCGGACTTCCACCGCCCCCTCGGGATGGATCGAGCCGGGATCGCGGCCCATGCCGAACGCTTCGACCGCATCGGCGAGACGGCGGATTCCGCGCACCTGGTTGCGCATGAACAATGCCGCGATCGCGAATACCAGCGCCGAGGTCCCCACCATCCAGGCCACGAACAGCCAGATGGTCCCCAGGTCCACGCGCTTGCGCGGGGCCAGAATGTCGATCACCCCGTCCGCCGCCTGCACCCGGATCAGGACCGAGCCGCGCTGGTACGTCCAGTCCATATCGAAGCGACGGCGCAGATTATCCCGTAGCGCCGCGTCCAGCAGATCGTCCATCGGTCCGACCACGTTCACCCGCGACCCGGTGTGGCTTAGCCGCGCGCCCGGTTCCAGCTTCATCTGGAAGCCGAAATCACGTTCCGACAGCGGGATGATCCAGGACCGGTTCGCAGCACCCGGGTAGCGATGCATCAGCGCCAGGGAGAAATCGATCTCGCCGACCAGGCTGTCCGACAGCCGTCGGTAGACCAGGTTCAGATGGCTGCCGTAATAGATTTGCAGCGCCACCGCCTGCAGCAGGATCAGCGGCACCAGGATCATCAGCAACGAGCGGCCCAGCAGCGAGCGCGGCAGCGCCTTCTTGGTCACGCGCTGGAGCGGCAGACGGACTCGCATCAGGCCCCCGGTTTCAGCACGTAGCCGCGCCCGCGCACGGTGTGCAGGAAGCGCGGCTCGCGCGGGTCGGGTTCGATCTTGCGGCGCAGGCGCGTGACCTGCACGTCGATCGCGCGTTCCCCGGCCTCGTCCATCTCCAGCGCCGCCGCGATCGCCTCGCGCGACAGCACTTCGTGGGGCTGGCGGGCCAGCGCGGCCAGCAGCGCCGCCTCCCCGCCGGTCAGGCGCACCGGACCGTCCGGGCCGCGCAATTCGCCGCGCGCCGGGTCCAGCAGCAACGCGCCGAGGCGGACCGGGGCTGCGGCGGTTTCGGGGGTGCCGGCGCGGCGACGCAGCAGGGCGCGGATGCGCAGCACCAGTTCGCGCGGCTCGAACGGCTTCGGCAGGTAGTCGTCGGCGCCGGCCTCGAAGCCGGCGATGCGGTCTTCGGGCGCGCCGCGCGCGGTCAGCAGCAACACCGGGGCGGCAAAGTCCCGCTCGGCCCGCAGCGCGGTCAGCAGTTCCAGCCCGGTTTCGCCCGGCATCATCACGTCCAGCACGATCGCGTCGAACGCGACGGAACGCAGGACCGCGCGCGCCTCGGCGGCCGCGGCGGCGATCGAGACCCGGAAGCCCTGCTCAGCCAAATAGCGCGACAACAAACCGCGCAGGCGGGCGTCGTCATCGACCACCAGGACATGAACCTCCGGCGGGGGCACGTCCTCGGTCATGATCAGCCGGGGCGCGGCGGCGGGTGGCGATCCAGATAGCCCCGCGCCGTCTCGTCCATGATTTCGCGCATCACGCGGCGGAATCCGTCCACCGCGCCGCCGCCGGCCTGACGATAGGCACCCGCGAGGCGGTCGCGCTGGCGTTCGAACAAGCGGCGTTCCAGCGCCATGCCGGGGGGCGTCAGCGCGAGCAGGCGCTGGCGCCGGTCGATGCGGCCCTGGGTCTGCGAGACATAGCCGCGCGCCACCAGTTCCGACAGCACCCGCGCCAGGCTTTGCTTGGTGATACGCAACAGCGCCAGCAGGTCGGAGACGGTGATGCCCGGGTTGCGACCGATGAAATGCAGCGCGCGATGATGCGCGCGGCCAAGGTCTAGCTCGTCCAGGATCACGTCAGCGGCGTTGGTGAAATCGCGATAGGCGAAGAACATCAGGTCCTGGGCCAGGCGGATCTCTTCCTCGCGCAGGAACAACAGCCCGGCGCCGGCCTGGGTGGGGTCGGCGGGGCGCGGGGACGCGGTCATCGCGTCGTCGCCGTGGCGGGGCGGCGGCGTTGGGCCGACCGGTCGCTGACTGCCTGGTGCATCCACGTCTCCCCGCGCGCCTCGGTTTCGGATAGCAGACCGGGGGCGTGGCCGGAACCCGGCCCGGGAACGATGGCCGGAATCCGGCTGGGGAGAGCAGGCGATGGAGACCACGGATGTCCTGATCGTGGGCGGCGGGCCGGTCGGGCTGACGCTTGCCCTGGACCTGGGCCAGCGCGGGGTGCGCTGTGTGCTGATCGATCAGCGCGACGCGCCCGGGCGGCTGCCGAAGATGGAACGCTGCAACGCGCGCACGATGGAAATCTATCGCCGTCTGGGACTGGCCGAGCGGATTCGCGCCGCCGGGCTGGACGCGTCGATTCCCATGGATGTGTTCATTCTGACCCGGCTGACCCGCCCGCCGCTGGTGACGCATCGGTATCCGTCGGTGGCGGCGTGGCGGGACCGGATCGCCGCCGCGAGCGACGGATCGGAGCCGTTGGAGCCTTATCAGCTGATCTCGCAATACACGCTGGAGCCGCTGCTGAAGGCGCAAGCGGAGCAACTGCCTTCGGTCTCGGTGCGGTTCGGCTGCGCTTATCTGTCGCATGCGCAGGATGATTCCGGCGTGCAGGCGGTGCTGCGCGACGCGAAGGGGGTGCGGACGATCCGGGCGGCCTGGATGGTGGGGTGCGACGGCGGCGCCAGCCTGGTGCGCGAACGCCTGGGCATCCGTCTGGAGGGCGAAACCGCGCTGACCCTGCGCCAGGCGCTGTTTCATTGCGACGATCTGTTCGCGCGCATCCCCGCCGGCCCCGGCCGGCACTACCACATCGCCGATGCCGAAGGCGGGTTCATCGTCGTCCAGGACGATACCAGGCATTTCAGCTATCATTGCGTCACCGACGACGCAGCCGCGGTGCCACGCCTGTGGGAACGCGCGGTCGATCTGCCGATGCGCTACGAGACGAAATATCTGGGCAGCTGGACGCAGCGCCTGATGGTGGCCGAGCGGTTCCGCGACGACCACGTGCTGCTGGCGGGCGACGCAGCGCATCTGGTGATTCCGACCGGCGGCCTGGGGATGAACACCGGCGTGGGCGATGCGATCGATCTGGGGTGGAAACTGGCGGGCACGCTGGCCGGTTGGGGCGGGCCGGGGCTGCTGGACAGCTACCAGGCCGAGCGCCGGCCGGTCGCGGCGCGCGCGGTGCGAGCCTCCACCGCGGCCACGCGCGGGCGGCGGCGCTGGCGCGCGCTGATCACACCCGACATGATGGAGGGCGGCGCGCAGGAGCGCGCGATGGCGGCGCTGGCCGAGATAGAGCAGCGGAAAAGCAACGATCTGCTGGGGATCGAGCTTGGGTATCGCTACGTCGGCTCCCCGATCATCGCCGCCGCGGGCGACGACACGCCGGATGCGGACCGCTGGGACTATGTCCCGGATGCGCGGCCGGGCGCACGGCTGCCGCATCTGTGGCGCGGCGACGGAACCGCGGTGCAGGACGCGCTGGGGTCCGGATACACGCTGCTGCGGCTGGGCGGGACCGCGGCCCAGCCGCGCGACCTGTCCGCCGGCTTCGCCGCGCTGGGCGCGCCGTTCGCGGTGCTCGACCTGCCGGAGCCGGCGATCCGCGCCGTGTATGGCGCGAACTGGCTGCTGCTCCGCCCCGATCTGCACGTGGCCTGGCGTGGCGACGACCCACCGCAAGCCGCGCTGGCCAGGCGGGTGACCGGGCATGGCTGACCCGCCTGCCCCCCGGTTCGGACATGGCAGGCATCCTTCCGTTTTCTGTCAGGGATGTTGACGTATCTGATCGGGTGTTATAGCCAGATAGCGGTAACGCGCAATTAAATTACAAGGATCGTTCCCATGGCGCTGGTTCCGTTCGACGACCGTGACGGCTTCATCTGGTGGGATGGGGCGTTGGTTCCCTGGCGGGATGCGAAGCTGCACGTCCTGACGCACGGGCTGCACTATGCCTCCGCGGTGTTCGAGGGCGAACGCGCCTATGCCGGACACATCTTCCGCCTGCGCGCGCATACCGACCGGCTGATCAATTCGGGCCGCATCCTGGGCTTCGAGATTCCCTATACGGCCGAACAGATCGATGCCGCCTGCATCGAGACGTTGCGGGCGAATAACCTGACCGACGCCTATGTGCGCCCGATCGCCTGGCGCGGGACGGAAATGCTGGCCGTGTCCGCGCAGCACACGACGATCCACATGGCGATCGCGGTGTGGCCATGGCCGAGTTATTTCGGCGGCGACCGGATGGCGGGGATCAAGCTGGGGATGGCGGAATGGCGCCGCCCCGCGCCGGAGACGGCGCCGGTCGCGGCCAAGGCGACGGGGCTTTACATGATCGGCACGTTGTCGAAACACAAGGCGGAAGCCGAGGGTTTCGCGGACGCGCTGATGCTGGACTGGCGCGGATTGGTGGCCGAGGCCACCGGGGCCAACATCTTCTTCGCCATCGATGGCGTGTTGCACACACCGACGCCGGATTGTTTCCTGGACGGAATCACCCGACGTTCCGTGATGGCACTGGCCAAGCACCGCCAGATCAAGGTGGTGGAACGCGCGATCAAGCCGGAGGAGATGGCGCTGGCGTCGGAATCCTTCCTGGCCGGCACCGCCGCCGAGGTCACCCCGATCCGCGCCATCGGCGCGACCGCGTTCACCCCCGGCCGGATCAC
>DAHWDR010000039.1:0-7584 GCA_027330745.1 Acetobacteraceae bacterium
CGGCGGAGTAGCGGGGCTGGCCGCAAAGGACCGCGACGATGCCCACGATTACCCGCGCCGCAAGATTCCGCTTCTATTTCTACAGCCACGAGCCGAACGAGCCGCCTCACGTGCATGTTGACCGGGGCGGCGCGTCGGCCAAAAGCTGGCTTCATGACGTGAGCTTCGCGGCGAACGCGGGTTTTTTCGCCCGAGAGCTCGGCGAGGTGCTAAAATTGGTCCGACCCCGTCCGGTCGCGTTTCTGGAGGCCTGGCATGACTATTTCGGCGCCATTGGCGAACGCTGATACCCGCATCCGCGACGTGACCGTGACCGACGACGAACTGACGGTCGCCCTGATGGACGGCCGCCGCATCTCGGCCCCGCTCGCCTGGTATCCCCGCCTCGCCAACGCCACACCCGACCAGCGCGCCCATTTCGAGATTGCCGGTGGCGGCTGGGGCATCCACTGGCCCGATATCGACGAGGACCTCAGCACCGAGGGCCTGCTGCGCGGTGCCCGCGCACCGGGCCGCGTCGCGTAGCGCCTCCTACCGCCCGCTACCCCCCCAGCGCCCGTCGCACCGGCGCGAACCCCGCCCGGTGATGCGCCGTCGCCCCCAGCCGGACCAAAGCGGCCAGATGCGCCGCGGTCCCGTACCCCGCATTCGCCTCCCACCCATATCCCGGCCAGCGCGCCGCCAGCCGGGTCATCGCCCGGTCGCGCGCCACCTTGGCCACGATCGACGCCGCGGCGATGGACAGCGACCGCCCGTCTCCCCCCACCACGCAGCGCACCGGGCAGGCCAGCGCCGGCGCGCGGTTGCCGTCGATCAGCGCGAGATCCGGCGGTGTCGGCAGCCGCGCCACCGCGCGCGCCATCGCCAACAGGCTCGCCCCCAGGATGTTGCGGGCCGCGATCTCGGCCACGCTCGCCGCCCCCAGCGCGATATCCGCCGCGCCGCTTGCCACCAGCGCCGCCGCCGCTGCCTCCCGCCGCGCCGCGGTCAGGCGCTTGGAATCGTCGATCAGCGCTGCCAGCGCATCCGGCACGCCGCCCGGAAACACCACCGCGGCGGCGAAAACCGGGCCGGCCAGCGGCCCGCGCCCGACCTCGTCCACCCCCGCCACACGCCCGCCGGCGACAGCCTCCAGCGCAAAACTCGGCCCGAAATTCGGCATCACCCCGTGCTACCCTGTCCCGATCCCCGCCCGGAGACCCCGCCATGATATCCCGCCTGACCGAGGCCGAACGCAACGCCCTTCCCGCCACGTTGCCGCTTTGGACGCTGCGCCCGGGCGCAGCGGACCAGCTGGAACGGCGCTTCGTGTTCGCGGATTTCTCCGCCGCCTGGGGATTCCTCGCGCGCGTGGCGCTGCTGGCCGAGGCGCAGAACCACCACCCGACCTGGTCCAACACCTGGAACCGGGTCGAGATCGCGCTGTCTACCCACGACGCCGGCGGCGTGACCACGCGCGATCTGGATCTGGCGCGCGCGATCGACGCCCTGCTCCCCACGCCGTAGCGGCGTCGGTCAGCGGTCGCTCGGCACCAGATGGACGATGCGCTGGCCGGTCTCGGCCGCGATCATCTCGGCCACCAGGCGGCGGTGGCAATGCGCCGGGTCGTGCTCGAAGCACAGCAGGCAGGCGCGGCGTTCGCCGGCCATGGCCCGGGCCTGTGACAACGCCGCCTGGGGCGCATCGCCGGCGATATGGGCACGGTAGATCCGTTCCATGACCTCGGGATGCCCGGCGCGCACCGCGTCCCGCCCCGGTTTCGGCGTCCCCAGCGGTTGCAGATGAATATAGAGGATGCCCGCTTCGTCCAGGGTCGCGGCCAGCTGGCGGCGGGAGAATCCGGGCTTGCGCGACTGCGGCAGCGCGCGCACGTCGATCAGCAGCGCGGTCCCGGCTGCGCGCAACGCCGCCACCACCGCCTGGATGGTGCTGCCCTCGTAGCCGATGGTGAGCAGATCGGGCATGGTCCCCCGCGCGACGGAGACCAGAATGCCCGAGACCGCCCCGCCGGCCAATCCGCCGGCCAATCCATGGGTCATCGCCAAGCTGCCACCTAACCCGCCGGCTTCGGGGCCACGCTTCGGCCCGCGCCAGGCGATCGTCGCGCTGGGCGGGTTCTTCCTGCTCCAGGCGGTGCTGACCGCCGGTGTGCTGTTCCTGCGCGATCTGGCGCTGAAGCTGGCGCATCGGCCGGTGGGGATGCCGGCACCCGGGCTTCTGGCCGGCTCCGTGATCGCGGCCTATGTGCTCGCCGCGGCCTGGGCGGTGGCCTATGTGCGGCGGCGCGCCGGGGCGCGGCTGCGGCTTGGCGCGCCGGAGGGGATCGCCTGGTGCCCGGCCCCGCCGCGCGCTTACCTCGCGGCGGCGATGGCGGCGCTGATCGCAGTGGCGACCGCGGCGGCGATGCTGCGCCTGTTCCCGGTTCCCGACACGGCGCTGCGGCATTCCGCATTCCCGGCGCTGCTGTCGCCCGGCGTGACCCTGCTTCCGGCGCTGGCGCTGGTGGTGTTGGGGGCGCCGCTGGCCGAGGAGTTCCTGTTCCGCGGCGCCGCCTTCGCCGCCTTTGCCCCGCGCCTGGGGCCGCTCGGTGCGTCGCTGCTGGTCACGGCGGTGTTCGTGGCGGTGCACGCGCCGGAAAAGCTGGCCTATCCGCCCGGATTCCTGGACGTGACGGTGATGGCGCTCGGCGCGGCCTGGTTGCGGCTGCGCTACCGCTCGATCCGGCCGGCGGTGGTGCTGCATATCCTGTATAATTTCGGCGTGGTCGCGGCGGCGATGCTGCTGCATTAGCCGGCGAGACCCGGCCATCCACCTGCGAGGCCGCCCGCCCACCCCATCCCCATCGGGGTCTCACTGCCCCGAGCGGGTCCCCCGGACCGTGTCGCGCGCCCACACCCCGAAGATCACCGCCAGCGCCCCGGCAAGCGTGAACCAGATCACCGCATAGACCAGGTGATGGTTGGGCGGACGCGGCAAGTGGCGCGCGGGAATCGGGAAGCCGCGTTCGCCCGGTGCCGGCAGCGCGATCAGGACGAACGGGGCGACCTGCGGCAGCCCAACCATCCGCGCGATTTCCGCCGGGTCCAGGACGAAGATATGGCGCCGGCGCGGTTCGGCGCGGGGGGTGAACAGGCCCGGGTGCTCGGCGTGCCAGACGAAGCCCGCCACGGTGACGCGCCCGCGCGGCCAGTGGATATGGCCCGGGAAGGACAGCGGCACCCAGCCGCGATCGACCAGAACCGGCGGACCATGCGCGCGTTCCAGCGGCACGATCAGTTCCGCCCCCATGGCCGGTCCTTGCGGCGGGTCGCGCACGATGGCGCCGAAATGCACCGCCAGGCTCGCGCGGAATCGGCCGGTGATCGCGACTTTCACGAACGGGCCGGGATGCGGCGGCAGCGGGATGGGCGGCGCCGCCTCGGCCGCGGCGATGCGCGCCAGGATGCGTTCCTTCCAGGCCAGCCGGCGCACCTGCCAGAATCCCAGCGACAGCAGGATCGCGATCATCACGGCTGACATGATCGCGGGGAACAGCAACCGCCGGGCCAGCGATGGAGGCACCCGCCTGGGCATCGCCGTGGGTCGCCCCGCCCCGCCCGTCATGGCCGGGCCTGACCCGGCCATCTACCCGGATGGCCACCCGCGCCCTGCGCGCCAGGGTGAATGGCCGGGTGGATGGCCGGGTCACGTCCGGCCAGGACGAGGACGCGCCGCGATCCGGCCGTTGCGGCGCAAGGCACGTTATTGCCCCATCGTCTCGCTGCGATAGCGGAACTGGATCGCGACCAGCGCGGCCTTCGCCGGGCGCATCAGGGCCACCGCGAGCGGCGGCGAGATCACCGCCAGCACCACCACGTAAACCCAGATCGGCGGGTCGAAGCGGAACTCCATCCAGAACGCCAGGATCACCAGGATCGGGCCGAGCACGAACATCACGCCCACCGGCGCGCCATCTCCGGCATCGGCGCCGCGCAGGTCCAGGCCGCAGATCTCGCAGCGATCACGGATGGTCAGCAGCCCGGCGAACAGCCGCCCCTGGCCGCAGCGTGGGCACCGGCCGCGCAGCGCCACCGACAGCAGGGACGGCGCCGAGCCGGACCACGGCGCCGGGTCGCTCATTTGGCGACGATCGCGCTGGCTCCCCAGACATAGACGCAGGTGAACAGGAACAGCCACACCACATCGACGAAGTGCCAGTACCAGGCTGCCGCCTCGAAGCCGAAATGACGTTCCGGGGTGAAATCGCCGCGCCGCGCGCGGAACCAGCAGACCGCGAGGAAGCAGGTGCCGACGATCACGTGGAAGCCGTGGAAGCCGGTGGCCAGGAAGAACACCGACGGATAGATGCCGCCACCGACGAAATGGAACGGCGCATGGGTGAACTCCCACGCCTGGAAGCCGGTGAATGCGGCACCCAGCAGGATCGTCAGGCCGAGCCCGGTCACCAGACCCTTCTGATCGCCCTCAAGCAGGGAGTGATGCGCCCAGGTCACGGTGGTGCCGGACAGCAGCAGGATCATGGTGTTGAGGATCGGCAGGTGGAACGGGTCGATCGAGTGGATCCCCGGCGGCGGCCAGATCGGATGGACCAATCCGGAAACGTTGGAGGGGAACAGCGCGAAGTTGAAGAACGCCCAGAAGAACGCGACGAAGAACATCACCTCCGACGAGATGAAGAACATCATCCCGTAGCGCAGCCCGAGGCGGACCACCGCGGTGTGGACCCCCGGGGCACGGCTTTCCGCCAGGATCGAGCGCCACCAGAAGAACATCGTGCCCAGCGCCAGCACGGTGCCGATCGCCAGCATGATGTAGTTGCCATAATGCGCGGCGAAGATGATGCCGAGCACGATGCACAGCGCGCCGACGGCGCCGACGATCGGCCAGGGGCTGGGATCGACCAGGTGGTAAGGCTGTTTCAGCCCGGAATTTCTAATGACGGCGGCGCCGTGCGCGTGATCGCTCATGCCCGACCTGTTCTCTCCGAAACCCCGCAGACGGGGGCGCTCGCGGCTAGGGCCGAGGAAACCGCCCCGGCACGGGCCTCTATTTTCCCCAATTCGCGGCCCGGTTCAAGGGGCTTCCGCGGGTCACGCGGGACGATACCGCCTTGACACCGGGCGCCGGGCGGCCTTTCTACGCCGCTCGCGCGCGGATGGCGGAGGGGTGTAGCTCAATTGGCTAGAGCGCCGGTCTCCAAAACCGGAGGCTGGGGGTTCGAGACCCTCCACCCCTGCCAGTTCGCCGGCGCGAGGACGACCGGATGAATGGAAGGATGACGGCGCGTGGCGGTTAACCCGTTGAAATTTCTGCGCGAGGTGCGGACCGAGGTCGGTCGCGTGACCTGGCCCGGACGCAAGGAGACGGCAGTGACCACCGGGCTGGTGCTCGGCATGGTTGCGATCACGTCCGTGTTCTTCTTTGGCGTCGATCAGATCATCGGCCTCGCGGTGCGCGCCCTGTTCGGCGCGGCGAGCGGGAGCTAGGGCGGGACAATGGCAAAGCGCTGGTACGTGGTGCACGTCTATTCGGGCTTCGAAAAGAAGATCGCCGAACAGATCAAGGAACAGGCGGCCCAGAAGGGGCTGGCCGAGCAGTTCGACGAAGTGCTGGTCCCGTCCGAGGAAGTGGTGGAACTGCGCCGCGGCCAGAAGGTCAACGCGGAGCGCAAGTTCTTCCCCGGCTACGTGCTGGTGAAGATGGAACTGTCCGACGACGCCTGGCATCTGGTCAAGGACACGCCGAAGGTCACCGGCTTCCTGGGGACCCGCAACAAACCCTCGCCGATCACGGAAGCCGAGGCGGAACGGATTCTCAAACAATCCAAGGAAGGCGTGGAGCATCCGCGCCCGGCGGTGTTGTACGAGATCGGCGAGCAGGTGCGCGTGTCCGACGGGCCGTTCACCAGCTTCAACGGCACGGTCGAGGAAGTGGACGAGGACAAGGGGCGCGTGAAGGTCAGCGTCTCGATCTTCGGACGTTCGACCCCGGTGGAGCTGGAATACGGGCAGGTGGAGAAGGTCTGAGGCAGGCGAGGCTGCGGGCAACGGTGGGTACCTCGTGAACGCCGTGATGCCGCAACCGTCGGCGTCGCGTTTGGCGCGGGTCGCGATTCCGCAGATGACCCGGGGCGTGGCGGCTGCACTATCAGCTTCGCTCGGGCTCGCGGCCGTCCTTGGTGCGATCGTTGCGGCCAGCGTCGGGACCGACGCGGACTGGGATCTGCGGAACTACCATCTTTACAATGGGTTCGCGCTACTGCACGGCAGGATCGGCCTCGATATCGCGCCGGCCCAGTTACAGACCTATCTTGCGCCGACGCAGGACGTAATCAACGCCGCGCTGTTGATGGTCCTGAACCATCATCCGGTGGTCCACTCCGCCGTGCTGGCGCTGCCTCAAGGGTTGGCCTGGTTTTTGACGTGGTGTCTTGCCCGACAACTGCTCGGTCCCAACGTCCGTGCGGGCGGTTGGATCGCGGCGTGCGTCACCGCGATTGGGGCCACCGGCTCGGCGGGGATTTCCACGCTGTCGCTGGCCATGAGTGACATGACCGGGGCGGGCTGCCTGATCGGCGCCGTGGTCGCGCTGGTGGCGCTTGGCGACGGCGGCGGGCGGCGTTTCATTTGGCCTGGAATTCTGGGCGGAATCGCGGTGGGTCTGAAGCTCACGTTCGCGCCCTATGCGGTCGGCCTCGCCTCGGCGGTCGTGCTCACCACGCGGCAGGGACGCTGGCGTGCTGGCGTCTGGTTCGCGCTGGGCGGCGTCGTCGGCGCCATGCTGACTGCGGGATGGTGGTGGGCATGGTTGTGGCTGCGCTTCGGCAATCCGGTATTCCCCTACTTCAACGAAGTTTTCCGCTCTCCGTGGATCGCTCCGCTGCCAACCACCGACACGCGCTATCTGCCCAAAACTTGGCTGCTAGCGCTGGCCTTCCCCCTGGCGTGGGGTCTGGAGGCAAGCCGCTACGCAGGTGAAATCACGATGCGCGACCCGCGCGTCATGCTCGGTGGCGTCGCGGCGATCGTGCTCACAGGCCGCGCGTTGTGGCGGCGCGCCATGCCGGAGCGGCCGATCGCGATCATGCTGATCGTCTGGGTCGTCTCCTATTGGCTTTGGGAGGCGCGGTTTTCGATTTATCGGTATCTTGCCACACTCGAGCTGCTAACCGGGCCCCTGATCGCCGCAGCGGCGGCACCGTGGCTGCGGCGGCTCGCGCCGCGTTGGTCGATCCCAGGGATTGTCGTCTGTGTGGTAGCGACCGTCCTGTTCACGATATACCCGGATTGGGGTCACGCCCCGCCCCGCTCACGCGCCGTCGCCGTGCATCTGCCGCCGTTCCCGCCCGGCACTCTGGTGATCCTGCTCGACTCCGCGCCGATGGGCTATGTCGCCGCCTTCGCCCCGGCCTCGGTCCGCTTCGTCGGCGCCGCCAATAATCTGCTGCATCCGGGCGCGCCCGGGCTGCTGGAGCAGGCCGTCACCCGCGCCATCCGCGACCAGCGCGGCCCGCTCTGGGGCCTGCAATCCACCCGGCACGGCGCGGCCGGCGCCGACGCCACGCTGCGCGCCTACGGCCTGGC
>DAHWDR010000061.1:0-1719 GCA_027330745.1 Acetobacteraceae bacterium
GCACGCCTGGGGCAGCGCGGTCGGGCTGGCGGCGACGCTGCATTTCCTGGCCGCCCTGCCCGACCAGCCGCCCAGCCTGCGCCCGTTCCCGCCGCTGCTGGAGTTCGAGCAGGAGGAGAACCCGTTCCGCGACCATCTGGCGAAGGAGCCGATCGCGCAGCGCAACGGGATCGTGCGCGTGCCGGAGGGACCGGGCCTGGGGATCGAGATCGACCGGGCGGTGGTGGAACGCTACCGGGCGTGAGCGGCCCGCGCGCCTGCTGGCGGTGCGGCAAGATGCGCATGATCAGCCGCGCGGCGCGCCTCGCGATCGTGCTGGCCGGTTCCCTGTTCACGCTGCGTCACGCGCCGGGCGCCGCCGTCGCTGCCCCCATCGTTTGCTTCTCCCCGTCGCCGCCGGGTGGTTGCGATCCGACCGCAACGGTCGTGCGCGCGGTGGACGGAGCACGCAGAACGATCCGAATCCAGATGTATGCGTTCACCGCGCGGCCGATCCTTCGCGCACTGCTGCGGGCGCACGCGCGTGGCGTCGATGTGCGCGTGATCGTGGACCGAAGACAGTTCGACGATGACCGCTACGACACCGCCGCCGTGAGCCGGCTCGTGGCATCCGGAGTTCCGGTCCTGGTGGACACCGTGCCGGGCCTGATGCACGACAAGATCATGATCGTCGATCACCGGGAGGTGTTGACAGGAAGTTTCAACTATAGCTGGTCGGCCGAGCACCGGAACGCGGAGAATTTGCTGCTGCTCCACAATGCCACGCTTGTCGCCGACTATACGCGGAACTGGGCGATCGCCGCCGCCCGCTCGCTGCCACTGGCGGCGCTCTCGGAGAGCGCGCGGCTGGTCGGGCGGGGGGCTGGCGAGTTCCTGCACGGGCCGGTGCGCGGAAACCGGCGGAGCCACATCTACGAATGGCCGGGCTGCCCCTACTATGACCGGATCGCCCCGTACAACCGGGTTGCGTTCGCCTCCGCGCAGGCCGCCCACAACGCCGGCTACCGGCCGGCGCGGAACTGCCCCTGATCGCTACCGCGACGACGACGCATCCGGATCCACGGCGAACGGATCGACCGGATAGCCCACCGCCATCAGGCACAGCCCCGCCGCCGGGGCGGTCGGCCCGGCGGCGCCGCGGTCGCGCGCTTCCAGCGCGGCGGCCACCCGGGCGACGGGCCAGCTCCCCTCCCCCACCAGCCGCAAGGTGCCGACCATGTTCCGCACCTGATGGTGCAGGAAGCTGCGCGCCTCGGCCGTCACCACGATCCGATCGCCCGCGCGCACGACATCCAGCCGGTCGAGCGTGCGCAGCGGGCTGTTCGCCTGGCAGGCGCTGGCGCGGAAACTGGTGAAATCGTGCCGCCCGAGCAGGCTCTGCGCGGCGTGGTGCATCGCCTCGGCATCGAGCGGGGCATGCAGGTGCCAGACCCTGCCGGCCTCCAGCGCCGGACGGGCGCGGCGGTTCAGGATGACGTAGCGGTAGGTCCGGCGGATCGCCGAAAAGCGCGCGTTCCAGCCCGCCGGCGCGGGGGCGGCGCGCAGCACCACGACGGGATGCGGTTTCAGGTGGAAGTTCAGCGCCTCGCGCAGCTTGTCCGCCGCGATCGGCCGATCGAGCGCGAGTTGCGCCACCTGCCCCGCGGCATGCACCCCGGCATCGGTCCGCCCGGCGACGGTGGTGGCGACCGGCTGCCCGACGGCCAGCCGCGCCGCCGC
>DAHWDR010000062.1:0-13512 GCA_027330745.1 Acetobacteraceae bacterium
TTGTTCAACAACCTGTTCATGCATGTCGCCGAGCAGACCGGCGTGGTGCTGCAGAACACCGCGCAGAGCGTGAACATCAAGGAACGGTTGGATTTCTCCTGCGCGATCTTCGACGCCGAGGGACGGTTGGTGGCGAACGCGCCGCATATCCCGGTGCATCTCGGCGCGATGGGCCAGAGCGTGCGCAGTGTCCTGGCCACCCGCCGCGATACGCTGCAACCGGGCGACGTCGTGGCGCTGAACAACCCGTATAACGGCGGTACGCATCTACCCGACGTGACCGTGATTACGCCGGTGTTCGACGCGGCGGGGGAACGCATCCTGTTCTTTGTCGGCTCGCGCGGGCATTACGCCGATATCGGCGGGCTGACGCCGGGATCGACCCCGCCGGACTCCGTCACGCTGGACGAGGAAGGGGTGGTGATCGACGATTTCCTGCTGGTCGATGCCGGGCGATTCCGCGAGACGGAGCTGCGCGCGCTGCTGGGGGCCGCGCGCTATCCGGCCCGCGCACCGGATGTGAACGTGGCGGATATCAAGGCCCAGGTCGCGGCCAACGCCGCCGGGGTGCGGGAACTCGGCCGGGTGGTGGCGCAATATGGCTGGGAGACGGTCGCAGCCTATATGCGTCATGTGATGGACCACGCCGAGGAAAGTGTGCGCCGCGTGATCGCGCGTCTGCATGACGGTGCGTTCGACTACGTGATGGACGATGGCGCGGCGTTGCGCGTGGTGGTGACGGTGGACCATGCGGCGCGGACGGCGCGGATCGATTTCACCGGCACGGCGGCACAGCGAACGAATAATTTCAACGCTCCGGCGGCGGTGACGCGGTCCGTGGTGTTGTACGTGTTCCGCTGCCTGGTGGGCGAGGACATCCCGCTGAATGACGGCTGCCTGATACCGCTTGAGATCGTGATCCCGCCGGGATCGTTCCTGTCGCCGCGGCCGGGCGCCGCGGTCGTGGCGGGGAATACCGAGGTCAGCCAGGCGGTTGCCAACGCGCTGTTCGGCGCGCTGGGGTCGATGGCGTGCTCGCAGGCGACGATGAACAATTTCCTGTTCGGCGACGATGTGTGGCAGTATTACGAAACGATCTGCGGCGGCACCGGCGCGGGACCGGGGTTCGCCGGGACCGCGGCGGTGCAGACGCATATGACGAACACGCGCATGACCGATCCCGAGGTGCTGGAACTGCGCTACCCGGTGCGGCTGGAAACCTTCGCGATCCGGCGTGGTTCGGGCGGCGCGGGCGCGTATCATGGCGGGGATGGCGCGGTGCGGCGGATCCGGTTCCTGCATCCGATGACGGCGGTGATCGTGGCGTCGCGGCGGAACGTGGCACCGTTCGGGCTGGCGGGTGGCGCGGATGGCGCGGCCGGGCGGCAAGCGGTGGAACGCGCGGACGGATCGCACGAAACTCTGGGCGGGACCGCGAAAGCGGCGATGGCGGTGGGGGATGTGTTCGTGATCGAAACGCCGGGCGGGGGTGGGTACGGTCGCCTCGGTGCGACGCCGGCGTGACGGATCAGGATGTGACGGGCCTCGGCGTGACTGATCAGGATGTCACGAACCGCCCCGCCTCCAACCGCAGATGCCGCCGCGCCAGGCGGCCGGCCTGGCCCCTGTCATGGGTGACCAGAACCAGCGCCATGCCGGCCCGCAGATGCTCGGCCAGCAGCGCTTCCACCCGCGCCGTGTTGTCCGGGTCCAGCGGTCCGGTCGGTTCGTCGGCCAGCAAGACTTTCGGGTCCAGCAGCAGCGCGCGCGCCAGCGCCAAGCGCTGACGCTCGCCCGAGGATAATCGGTCCACCGGGGCTTCGGTCAGCGCCGCGTCCAGCCCCAGCCGCGGTGCCACCAGCAGCAGCCGCTCCCGGTCGATCTTCGTGAAATGCTCTGCCACCGTCTCAGCCCACCAGCCGGATTCGGCCGGACAATAGACCACCTGGCGCCGCCAATCGGGTATGGCAAACCCGGCGCGGTCGTGCCCGTCCAACGCGACCGCGCCGTCATTCGGGTCCAGATCGGCGATCATGCGCAGGAAGAGCGACTTTCCCGCCCCCGACGGGCCGGCGACGGCAACACATTCCCCGGCGGCCACGGTCAGGTCGAACGGCCCCGCGATCGCTCTGCGCAGCCCGCGTAGAGCGAGGCGCGGGCTAGCGGACGAACCAGTGGAACAGGCCGAGATGGTTGAGGTCATTGAATGTGGCGAAGACAAACAGGCATGCCAGCAGGGCGAGCCCGGCGCGGAACCCGTATTCCTGCGCCCGCTGGGGCAGCGGCCGACCGCGGATCGCTTCCAGCAGGTAGAACAGCAGATGGCCGCCGTCCAGGATCGGGATCGGGAACAGGTTGATGAGGCCGATATTCACCGACAGGATGGCGATGAAGGACAGGAAATCCGGCAAGCCGAGGCCCGCCACCTGGCCCGAAAGCTGGGCGATGCGGATCGGCCCGCCCAGATCCTTGGTGCCACGCTGCCCGTCGATGATCTGCCACAGCCCGGCCGCGGTCTGCGCGGTGATGTGCCAGGTTTCCCGCACGCCTGCGGCCAGCGCGGCCGGAGGCGACATCGGCTGATACGCCATCTGGTTACCGGCGATGCCCAGGAGTCCCACGTTGCGCCCGTCGATCGCGCGTGCCCCGGTGACCAGGGATACGGTCATGCCCTTGCCCGCACGCTGGAAACCCACCGTGATCCGGGTCGCCGGCCGCGCCTCGATCACGTGTTGCAGGGTCTGGAAATTATCGATCGCCGTCGTGTTGACGGAGGTGATCCGGTCGCCGACCTTCAGCCCCGCGGTGGCTGCGGCCGAATGCGGCAGCACGGTATCGACGATCGGCAGCGTCACGGGATGGCCGATGAAGCCGAACAGCAGCGCGAACACCACCATCGCCAGGATGAAATTGGCCACCGGCCCGGCCGCGACCACGATTGCGCGCGACGCCAGCGGCTTGTCATGGAAGGTCTTGCCCTTGATCCAGGCCGCCCGCACCTCTGGCGCTACGTCCTGCGGGCGTTCCTGACCGTGCAGCTTGACGTAGCCGCCCAGCGGCAACACGCAGAGTTTCCACACCGTCCCGGCGCGGTCGGTGCGGGTGAGCAGGGCAGGGCCGAAGCCCAGCGAAAATGCCTCCACCTTCACCCCCCGCCAGCGTGCGGCAAGGTAGTGGCCGAGCTCGTGAAAGAAGATCAGGACCCCGAGGACAAGGGCGAAAGCGGCAAGGCTGCGCAGCAGTTCGGGCAGGTCGTGGAGCACGAGCGGATCCCCGGGTGAAGTCTTCGGCGTTGCTTCAAAAATGAAGCCTACCACAGTTATCGCGTCGATACCACCTTCTCGGCCGCCCGCCGCGCGGCGGCGTCCAGGCCCAGAACGGCGCCCAGATCATCGGCCGCAGGCGCGCCCATCTTATCCAGCACGGCGTTCGCAGTTGCCGCGATATCCAGAAAACCAATCCGTCGCTCAAGAAAGGCCTGGACCGCGACTTCGTTCGCCGCACTGAGGATGGTGGGGGCGCCGCCGCCTGCGCGCAAGGCCTCGCGCGCCAAGCGCAGCGCCGGGAAGCGGTCCGGGTCGGGGGGGAAGAATGTCAGCGTCGCCACCTGCGCCAGATCCAGCCGCTTGCCGGACGTTGCCATGCGCGCCGGCCAGGCGAGCGTATGCGCGATCGGGATCCGCATGTCGGGCGCGCCCAGCTGGGCCAGCACACTGCCATCCTGGTAGCAGACCATGCCGTGGATCACGGATTGCGGGTGCACCAGGACGTCGATCGCGGTTTCCGCCAGCCCGAACAGCCGCGCCGCCTCGATCACCTCCAGCCCTTTGTTCATCAGCGTGGCCGAATCGATCGTGATTTTGGCCCCCATCGACCAGACCGGATGTTTCAACGCGTCTTCGGGCGTGGCGGCTTGCATTTGCGCCTGATTCCAGGTGCGGAATGGGCCGCCGGATGCGGTCAGCACGATCCGTTCCACCGCGCCGCGGTTGCCGTCGGCCAGCGACTGGAAGATCGCGTTGTGTTCGGAATCCACCGGCAGCAGCGTGGCTCCGGCGGCGGCGACCGCGCGCAGCATCACGTCGCCGGCGCAGACCAGCGCCTCCTTGTTCGCAAGCGCGATGGCGCCGCCGTTGCGGATTGCGGCCAGGGTGGACGCAAGTCCCGCGGCACCGGTGATCGCGGCCATGGTCCAGTCGGCCGGCATGGTTGCGGCTTCCAGCACCGCCTCCGGCCCGGCGCCAGCGCGGATTCCGCTGCCAACCAGCGCCGCTTTCAGATCGGGCCAAGCGGCCGGATCGTTCACCGCGACGAACTCCGCCCGGAGCGCGCGCGCCTGAGTGGCGAGCAGCGCGGCGTTGCGTCCGGCTACCAGCGCGCGCACCTGGAACCGTCCGGGGGCGGCGGCGGTCAGAAGATCGACGGTCTGGGTGCCGACGCTGCCGGTGCTGCCGAGCAGGGTCACGCTGCGAGGCTGATCGCTCATCGCCACAGCACTACCCCAGGACCGTGCCACCACGCCAGCAGCGCCGCCGCCGGCAACACCGCGAGCGCCGCGTCCAACCGGTCCAGCAGGCCGCCATGCCCGGGAATCAGCCACCCGGAATCCTTCACGCCCAGCCGCCGTTTGGCCCAGGATTCGGCCAGATCTCCGGCCTGGCCCAACACCGACAATCCCGCGGCCACCACCATCGCCCGGCTCAGCTCCGGGGCCACGCCATGACGGACGCCGTGGATCAGCGCGACCACCAGCCCCATCACGGCCGCGCCGGCCAGTCCGCCCACCGCCCCCGACCAAGTCTTGCCTGGGGAAATCGCCGGCGCCAGACGCGGTCCGCCAATCGCCCGTCCGACCAGATAGGCGCCGATATCGCTGGCCCAGACCGCCACCACCAGGAACCCGACATTGGTTCGCCCGACCAGCGGGTCGGACCGCAGCCATAGGGCCGCCGCGGCTGCCAACGCGATCCAGGCGACCCCCATCGTCACGCGCCGCCGACAGGAAGTCCCCCCTCGGCACAACCCGGCCCATTCAATCCCGAGCCCGACCGACGCGCCCACGATCAAGCCCGCGAACAGCGCGCCGCCGAACCAGATGGCGGCCAGTGCCAGCGGCACCATCACCAGCGCCGAGAGCAGCCGCAGCCGCAGATCCGACCAGGGCGCGGGGCTAACCAGGACGCGCCCCGAACCGGCGTTCCCGCCGCGCATATTCGTCGAGCGCAGCGGCCAGGCAGGCCGCGTCGTAATCCGGCCACAGCACGTCCTGGAACACCAGTTCGGCATAAGCGGCCTGCCATAGCAGGAAATTGGACAGGCGCTGCTCGCCAGAGGTGCGGATCAGCAGGTCCGGGTCCGGCATCCCGGCGGTGAAGAGATGTCGGGCAAGCGCGGCCTCGTCGATCGCCGCCGCGTCCTGGGTGCCGTCCCGCACCGCGCGGGCAAGCGCGGCGGCGGCGGCGGCCAGTTCCGCGCGCGCCCCGTACGACAGCGCGACGGTCAGGTTGAGCCGGGTGTTCGCCGCCGTCCGCGCCTCGGCGGCGGCGAGGTCGGCGCCGATATCGGCGGGGAAGCGGTCACGTTCGCCGATGATGCGCAGGCGCACTCCGACCTCGGCCAGTTCAGCGAGTTCCGAGCGCACGTAATATCGCAGCAGGCCGGTGAGATCGGTGACCTCGGCGGCGGGACGGCGCCAGTTCTCGGAGCTGAACGCATAAAGCGTCAGCCAGGCGACACCCTGGTCGATCGCGGCCTCGATGGTGCGGCGGACGGCGCGCGCGCCCTCGCGATGCCCGGCCAGGCGCGGCAGATGGCGCGCCGCGGCCCAGCGGCCGTTGCCGTCCATGATAATCGCAACATGGGTGGGCGGCGGGCCACCGGGGCTGGCCGCGCGCGTCGGGCGGGGCATGCGCGCTCAGACCTGCTTGATGTCCTTTTCCTTCTCCGCCAGCATCTCATCGATTTTCTTGATGTACTGGTCGGTGAGCTTCTGCACGTCCTCGTGCCAGCGCTTGGCGATATCCTCGCCGATTTCGTGCTTCTTTTCGAAGCCCTTGACCTGCTCCATGCCGTCGCGGCGCACACCGCGGACCGCGATCCTGGTGCCTTCGGCGTATTTATGGCCGGCCTTCACCAGTTCGGCTCGGCGTTCGGCGGTAAGCTGGGGGATCGGCACCCGCACCAGCTGCCCGTCGGTGGCGGGGTTGAGGCCGAGGCCGGCGTCCCTTATCGCGCGTTCCACCGCGCCGACCAGGGAGCGATCCCAGACCTGGACGGTCAGCATGCGTGGCTCCGGCGCGCCGACCGTGCCCACCTGGCTGAGGGGCGTGTCGGTCCCGTAGGCGGGAACCCGAACCGGTTCCAGCAGCGCCGGGCTGGCGCGGCCGGTGCGCAGGCCCGCGAATTCGCGCTTGAGTGTATCGAGCGCCCCGTCCATGCGGCGGGTCAGGTCCAATTTCAGGGCGTTGAGGTCGGCGGGCATCGGAAAGGCCTCCCGTGATGCGATGTCTGTCGGCGCCTTGGGCGCGGCGTAGCCTAACCCGCCGCGCCGCGCCAGTTCCCGAGGTTAGGCGGCGTCACTGGCGACGATCCGGGTGAATTTCCCCTCACCGCGCACCACCGCGGCGAAGGCGCCCGGGGCGTGAATGTTGAACACCACGATCGGCAGCTTGTTCTCGCGCGCCAGGCTGATCGCCGCGGCGTCCATCACCGCGAGCTGGTTGGCCAGCACGTCCTGATAGCTCAGTTCCTCGTAGCGGGTGGCGGCGGGGTCGCGGCGTGGGTCGGCGCTATAGACGCCGTCCACCTGGGTGCCCTTGAACAGGGCGTCGGCGCCCATTTCGGCGGCGCGCAGCGCGGCGGCGGTGTCGGTGGTGAAAAACGGGTTGCCCGTGCCGGCAGCGAAGATCACCACGCGGCCCTTTTCCATGTGGCGCTCGGCGCGGCGGCGGATATAGGGTTCGCAGACGGTGGACATCGGGATCGCCGACTGCACGCGGGTCGGCACGTCGCGCGCTTCCAGCGCCGCCTGCATCGCCAGCGCGTTCATCACGGTGGCCAGCATCCCGATATAATCGGCCTGGGCGCGTTCCATCCCCGCCGCCGCGGCCGAGACACCGCGGAAGATGTTGCCGCCGCCGATGACCAGGCAGACCTGCACGCCGAGCGCAACCACGGCGCCGATATCGGCGGCGATGGCTTTGACCATTTCATTGTCCAGCCCGTAATCGCGCCGCGCCATCAGCGCCTCGCCGGACAGTTTCAGCAGGACGCGCCTGTAGGCGGGCTTATGGGACATGCCGGTGGGACTCGCGGAGCTTGAGGATTGCATCAACCTAGCGGGACAGTGGGATAAAGGCCAGGGGGTGGCGCGGTTGCCAGCCCGCTGCGGCGCGGCCATAGTCCGCCGGCCGCGCAAGGGCGCGGCACCCACGGTGTCGGGGTCGCCCGACGAGACGGAGGAACGAACGTCCATGAAGGAAGCAACACGGTTGGGCCGTTTGACACGGCGCGACGCCCTGAAAGCCGGTGTCGCTGCGGCTGCGCTGCCGTTGGTGCATGTGCGCAGCGCGCATGCCGCCGGCTCGTTGAAGCTCGCGTTCTGGGATCACTGGGTCCCGGCCGCCAACCCGGTGATGAAAAAGCTGGTCGCCGACTGGGGCGCGAAGAACAAGGTCGATGTTACGCTGGACCTGCTCAGTTCCGGCTCGGCCAACAGCAAACTGCCGCTGACGCAGGCCGCCGAAGCGCTGTCCGGCACCGGGCACGACGTCATGGCGTTCCTTACCTGGGATGTTCAGCATTATCACGAGCATCTCGAGCCGGTGGACGATGTGGTCGACGGGCTGATGAAGCAGTACGGCAAGCTCGATCCGGTCTCCGTGTACCTCGGCAAGGTTGGCGGCCATTGGTCGGCGGTGCCGACCAGCGTGGGATCGCAGGTCAAGCCGTCCTGCGGGCGGATCAGCTTCTTCAAAGGCCAGGGCATCGATCTTGAGAAATGGTACCCGGCGAGCAAGGTCACCGGGGCGGAAGGCGCGGCCTGGACTTATGACGAGATGCTCAAGCTTGCACCGGTGGCAAAAAAGGCCAACCTGACCTTTGGCCTCGGCATCGGACAGACCAGCGACAGCGTGGACTGGACCGGTTCCATGCTCAGCGCCTTCGGCGGCCAGCTGGTCGATGCCAAAGGCAACATCACGGTGCGGTCCGAGGGTGTGCAGCAGGCGCTGGAGTACATGCAGAAGCTGGTGCCGTATCTGCCGGCCGACGCTGTGTCCTACAACGACGCCTCGAACAACCAGGCGTTGATTTCCGGCAAGGCGGCGCTGATCTTCAACCCACCATCCGCGTGGTGGGTGGCACGGCGCGACGCGATCAAGGTGGCCCAGGATTGCTGGACCTTCCCGAACCCGACCGGACCGAAGGGGCGCTTCATCCCGGCGCAGCCGTATTTCTGGGGCGTCTGGAAGTTCAGCAAGAACAAGTCTGCCGCCAAGGAACTTCTGACCTACCTGCAGCAGCGCGAACAGGTGGAGACGCTGTGCAATGCCTCAGCCGGCTACGACATTCCGCCGATGCTGAGCATGCACGACTTCAATATCTGGAACACCGAGGGACCGCCGACGGGCACGATCTTCAACTACCCGTCACGGCCGTGGCACGATGCGACCACCAATGTCTCGGCCGCACCGGCCCCGCCGCGGATTGCCACGCAGCTGTATAGCAACGCGACGCTCAATGTGATGGTCACGAAGCTTTCCCAGGGCCAGAAGATGAAGGACGTGCTGGACTGGGCTGAACGCGAGATCAACGGCTACATCAACATGTGACGGCATCGGGTGGATCGGGGCCGGCGGTTGCTGGCCTCGGTCTGCCCGATATTTCGTTTTGTCGTACGGAAGGGGATCGGCGGGTATGGCCGAAGGAACGACTGGCATTCCGGCAACCGGTCTTGGCGCACGACCGGCGGGGGTGCGTCCGGGCACGCTGCAGCGGATGGCTCGGCAACGGTCCACCATCGCGGTGATGATGTGTATGCCGTTATTCATCCTGGTTGGCGGGCTGGTGGTCTACCCGTTCGCCTATTCGATCTATCTCTCGATGCTCAGCCGGGACATGCACCGCTTCATCGGGCTGTTCAACTACGAATATCTATTGACCAGCGACACGTTCCATCTGGTTATCTTCCAAAGCTGCCTGTTCGCCATCACGGCGGTGTTCTTCAAGGCGCTGATCGGCTTCATCCTGGCGCACGTGATGCACAATATCCGCGGCCGGGATCAGCGGCTGTGGCGCGGCCTGCTGCTGGTGCCGTGGGTCATTCCTCCGGCGCTCTCCACCCTGGGCTGGTGGTGGATGATCGCGGGCAGCTATTCCGCCATCAACTGGTTGCTGACCGCCGCCGGGATGCAGCCCGTGGCCTGGCTCGCGCTGACCGGCTGGGCGCGGTTCTGGGTGATCGTGGTTAATGTCTGGTTCGGCGCGCCGTTCTTCATGATCATGTACCTCGCCACCCTGAAATCGGTGCCCGAGCAGCTTTATGAAGCCGCGGCGATCGACGGGGCCACGGGTATCCAGAAAATCCGCTACGTCTCGCTGCCGCTGCTGCAGAACGTCATCAGCATTACGGTGCTGTTCAGCCTCATCGTCACCTTCGCCAATTTCGACATCGTCGAGATCCTGACCGCCGGTGCGCCGGCCAACACCACCCAGGTCTTCGCCACCTATGCGTTCCAGGTGGGCATCGGCTCCGGCAACATCCCGATGGGATCGGCCGTCAGCCTGTTCATCTTCCCGATCCTCGCGATCTTCGCCATCTTCATTCTGCGCGGCGTCAATCGCCGGACCCGGGAGGCCATCTGACATGAGCGGCGCAACCATGACCGCCGACGGCACGCCCCGCTGGCACGGACGCAAACCGAGCCTCGCGCGTGAGCGGCGCTGGGCGCTGTGGACCAGCTACATCATGCTGGTCATCTTCGCTTTCGTCTTCCTGGTGCCGCCCTATTTCGAGCTGATCACCTCGCTCAAGACCTCGAAGGAAATCGGCTCGGGGCTCGATCCCTGGTACACGCACCACCCCTATCTCGGCAATTTCCTGTCGATCATCCGCGACGCGCAGTTCCAGATGTTTTTCTGGAACAGCGTCAAGATCACCGTGGTGGTGGTGGCCGCGACCATCGTCATTTCGGTGCTGTCGGCGTACGCGCTGGCGCGGATGCGCTTCTGGGGCAGCCAGGTCTTCGCCACCGGCGTGTTCCTGACCTATCTGGTGCCGGAATCGCTGCTGTTCATCCCGTTGTTCCGGGTGCTGGCGGACCTGCACTTGATTAATTCCACCTGGGGTCTCGCCCTGGTATGGCCCACGCTCTCGGTGCCGTTCTGCACCTGGATCATGATCGGCTATTTCGGCTCCATCCCGAAGGAGCTGGACGAGGCGGCGATGATCGATGGTGCCTCGCACCTGCAGATGCTGTGGAAGATCTTCATTCCCGTCGCGATGCCCGGTATCATTGCGGCGACCATCTTCGCCTTCACCGTCTGCTGGGGGGATTTCCTCTATCCGCTGGCCTTCCTGTTCACCTCGAAGCAGATGGTACTGACCGCCGGGATCGTCTCCACCCTGATCCACGGCGACGTGTTGGACTGGGGGCGCATCATGGCGGCCAATATCCTGGCGTCCGCGCCACCGATCCTGATATACGCCTTCCTCATGGATTATTACATCGCCGGCCTGACGGCCGGGGCAACAAAAGGCTAGGGAGCAGTTCATGGCTGAGGTTTCGGTCCGCAAGGTCGTCAAAGTCTATGAAGGCGGCGTGCAGGCGGTGAAGGGGATCGATCTCGAGATCGCGGATCAGGAATTCGTGGTCCTGGTCGGCCCCTCGGGCTGCGGCAAATCCACCACCTTGCGCATGATCGCGGGGCTTGAGGAAATCTCGGGCGGCGAAATCTGGATCGGCGGCGATGTCGTCAACGACGTCCCGCCGCGCGACCGCGACATCGCCATGGTGTTCCAGAACTACGCGCTCTACCCGCACATGAGCGTGTTCGACAACATGGCCTTCGGCCTCAAGCTGCGGAAGTTTCCGAAGGACGAGATCAAGCGCCGGGTCGATGAAGCGGCGCGCATCCTCGATATCGGCACCCTGCTCGATCGCAAACCCAAGGCGCTGTCCGGCGGGCAACGCCAGCGCGTCGCGATGGGGCGCGCGATCGTGCGCAATCCCAAGGTGTTCCTGTTCGACGAGCCGCTGTCCAACCTGGACGCCAAGCTGCGCGTGCAGATGCGCACGGAAATCAAGAAGGTGCACCAGACCGTGCGCACCACCACGGTCTATGTGACCCACGACCAGATCGAAGCGATGACCTTGGCCGACCGCGTGGTGGTGATGAACCATGGCGTCATCGAACAGGTGGGCACCCCGAACGACCTGTATCACCATCCGGCCACCCGCTTCGTCGCCGGGTTTATCGGCAGCCCGGCAATGAATTTCCTGCCCGCGAAGGTGGAAGCGGCCGGCGCCGGGCTGGCGGTCCGGCTCAATCCCGCCGTCGCGCTGCCGATCCCCGAGCAACGCGCCGCTCGCTACAAGCCGTTCATCGGCAAAGACGTGGTGTTCGGCGTCCGCCCCGAGCACATGTACGACTACCACGACGACCAGATGAAGCCCGGCTTTGCCCGGATGGATATGCTGGTCGATGTGGTCGAGCCGATGGGCATGGAAACAATGGTGCATTTCTTCGTGGACGGCGCCCCGGTCTGCGCCCGCTGCGAACCCACCACGCCGGCGATGCCGGGTCAGATCCTGCCGCTGGCGCTGGATATGAACAACATGCACCTGATGGACGCCGCGACCGGCCACGTGGTCTGATCCCTCTCCCGCAATCCCCTCTCCCGCCTGCGGGAGAGGGGCGATCGCCCGGCCATGCCCCGCCAGATCCGCCTCAACGCCTTCGACATGAACTGCGTGGTCCATCAGTCCCCCGGACTGTGGACCCACAGGGACGATCGCGCCGATAGCTACAATACCCTGGGCTACTGGACCGATCTGGCAAAAACCCTCGAACGCGGCCTGTTCGACGCCGTGTTCCTGGCCGACGTTCTGGGCATCTACGACGTCTTTCGCGGCTCCCCCGACGCCGCGCTGGAAGGCGCGATCCAGGTCCCGGTCAATGACCCGATGCTGCTGGTCCCCGCGATGGCCGCAGTCACCAATCATCTCGGCTTCGGTATCACGGGCACTCTGTCCTACGAGCACCCCTACACGTTTGCCCGCCGGATCAGCACGCTGGATCACCTGACCCAGGGGCGGATGGGCTGGAACATCGTCACCGGCTATCTCAACTCCGCCGCCAAGGGCATGGGGCTCCAGCGCCAGGCCGGCCACGATGCGCGCTACGACATCGCCGACGATTACATGCAGGTGGTCTATAAGCTGTGGGAAGCGAGCTGGGAGGACGGGGCGGTGCTGCGCGACCGCGCCACCGGCCGCTACGCCGATCCGTCGCGGATCCATCGCATTGCCCATGACGGGCCGTATTTCCAGCTCTCGGCGATCCATCTCTGCGAGCCCTCCCCGCAGCGTACGCCGGTGCTGTTCCAGGCCGGCGCCTCCACCCGCGGGCGGCAGTTCGCGGCGGAGCACGCCGAATGCGTGTTCATCAACGGTCCGTCGATGCGCGTGGTCGGCCCGCTGGTTGCCGATATCCGCCGCCGCGCTGCCGCATGCGGGCGCGATCCGGGCGCAATCACCATCTTCACGATGATGACGATCATCACCGACACCACCGCCGAAGCCGCGCGCGAGAAATACGCCGACTACCGCGCCCATGCGTCCGAACAGGGCGGGCTGACGCTGATGTCGGGGTGGACCGGGATCGATTTCTCCAAGCTGCCCCCGGACGATCCGATCCGCTTCGGCGAGCACGACGCGATGACCTCGGCGCTGGAAGCCTTCACCATCGCCGATCCCACCCGCCAATGGACGCCGCGCGAGATCGGCGCTCATGCCGCGATCGGCGGGCGCAGCCCGGTCCTGGTTGGTTCGCCCACCGAGATCGCCGACGCGCTGCAAGCCTGGGTGGCGGAAACCGACGTGGATGGGTTCAACCTGGCCTATGTGGTCACGCCCGGGACTTTCACCGATATGATCGATCTGGTGATCCCGGAATTGCAGCGCCGCGGCGCCTACAAAACCGCCTATGCGCCCGGCACGTTCCGCGAGAAGCTGCAAGGTCCCGGCCGCGCCCGCCTGCCTGATACCCATCCCGCTTCCCGGGTCCGCATCGGGGGATAACCACCATGGACGCTGCCGCCCTTCGCGCCTTGCAGGCGCCGCTCAAGCAACGCTACCGCGACGCGCCGGACACCGCCCGGGTGATCGCGCGCGCCGAGGCGGTCCTGGACCCGGATGTCATCGCGTGCGCGGTCCCCGGCTGGGCTGGCAGCACCAGCGCCGGGCTGCATCCGGCCGGCGGTGGCGATGGCTCGCTGGCCTGCTCGGCCGA
>DAHWDR010000080.1:0-5287 GCA_027330745.1 Acetobacteraceae bacterium
TCCCCGCTGAACGCCAGCGGATCGGCCCGCGACAGATCCCGCACGATCCGCCAGTCCCGCGTGCCCGGCGGCAGCCGCAGCGCCACCAGCTCGCGCAGCTTCAGCACGTCCGCCTGCGCGATCGCGCGCCGCACCCGGTCCAGGTCTTCCGTGTCCAGCATCACGCCCACCCGCCGCGCAGCGCCGGCACAATGCCGGCACCGCCGGCTCGCGGCGCGTCCTCGTCCGGGTCCGGCGTATCGCGCCAGCGCGCGCGGTCGGCGTCCGCGCCGAACATCCCGCGCGGGCGCACGCCGCCCTGGTAGCCATACACCTCCGGCTCCGCCCGGCTGGCCGCGATTGCCAGCACGCCGGCGATCGCCGCGTCCCCGTGCCGGCGCTTGCCCGCTTCCTCCCGTCGCGCCGGAGGCACCCGCGCCACGCCGCGGATCAGCTTCAGCGTCCGGAAATCGTCGCCGATCTCCCGGTCGCGGGGGATGACGACGGTGCCGTCCTCGAACGCCGCTTTCAGCGCCGGCATATGCTCCCGGTACCACGGCTCGGTCAGCATCACCGCTTCCACGGTCGCGCCGTATTGCTGCACCGTCTCCTCGGCGATCTGCGCGCCGTTGCCGCCGGCGTCCATCTTCCCGGCGCGCAGCCGCGGCAGGCGGTCCAGCACATACCACAGCGCCTGGCGCTGCTGGCCGAACGGGACATTCCGCAGTTCCAGCGCCAGCACGCAGCGGCGCATCATGTCGCGCGCCAGCGCGAACACCAGCAGCACCGACAGGTCGCCCTTGCGCGCGAAGTCCCATCCGAAGCAATGCGGCGTCGCCGGGTCCAGCGTGGCCAGCACCGGCGCCAGCGCGTCGGCGCACCAATCGGCGATGTCGGCCCGCCGCATCGCTTCCGGCGCCAGGGTGAACCCCGCGTCGCGTTCCAGCCGGATCACCGGCACCCCCGCGTCCATCCGCGCCTCGATCAGCGGGCCGGGGATGAACGTGCCGCTGGTGGGCGACGGGATCACGAACAGCTCTTCGTCGGCCGCATCGCCGTAGAAGCTGATGATCTCGGCCCGCCAAGCCGCCTCGGCTTCGGCCGACCACGCGTCGCCGCGCGTGTAGCAGATCCGCTGATACAACCCCTCGGCCAGCGCCTCGTCGAAGGTGGTCCGCAGCAGCGCATACGGCTTCCGGCCGGCGCGGATGTCGTTCACCAGCAGGTTGAACGGGTTCGTCTCCCCGTTATGGGTGGAAATGATGACCACCTTGCCGCCCCACATCAGCAGCGCGAGCGCGGCTTTCAGCACCTCGTCCAGGTCGTCCATGAACGCGGCTTCGTCCAGGATGACCAGACCTTGCTTGCCGCGCAGCGCCCGCGCGACCGACGGCAGCGCCACCACCTCGAACCCCGACGCGAAGCGAACCCGGAACGCCTTGATATCCTTCTCCGGCCGCTCGGGATCGGCGAACAGGAACTCCTCCACCGCGTCCGCCGTCACCGCCATCGCCTTCGCCCAGCTGGCGACGTAATCGATGAACTCCCGCGTCATATCGAGGGTGTAGCCCATGTAGAACACGTCCATGCCGCCGGCGCCGCGCGCCCGCCCGGCATAGCCCACGGCCACCGCGCCGGCGCCCCAGCTGAAGCCGGTGCGGCGGGATTTCTCTTCCACCACCACCCGGCTCCGGTCGATCGCCACCCACAGCCGCTGCTGGTACGGCAGGAACACATCCGGGCGCGCGATCACATCACTCATCCGCGCCGCGCGTGCGCCTGCACGCGCCCCAGGAAATCCTTCGCCAGACGCCCGGTGAACTCCTCCTCCACCACGATCTCGCGCACCAGCTCCCCCGACACCGCCGCCAGGGCGTTGAGCAGCACGCCAGGCGTCGCACCCTCCGCGCGGAGCGCCGCCATCGCCTTCCGCAGCTCGGCCGACGCATACAGCGCACCGGGGCCCATCACGCTCACGCCGCGCGCCCCGCATCCTCGAACCGCCGCGCCAGTTCGGCGTCCGCGCGCCCCGCCGCGGCCACCACCTCCGCCAGCAGCCGCGTCTGCGCCACCGTCAGCAGCCGCGCGTCGCCGGCGTGCTCGGGCAGCGTGATGCAGTACCCGACGTGCCGGACGGACAGCAGCATCACGCCGCTGCCCACCGCCGCCAGCTTCCGGCGCAGATGGGACAGATGCACGTCAACACCGCGCTCGATCCGGGGATCGGGCTTCGCCCCCCACAACACATCGGCCAGGAACGCCCGGCTCAGCGTGCGACCTTTCGCCTCCAGCAGCGCCCGCGCCAACAGCAGCTGGGTGCCGATCAGCCGGGCGCGCCCGCGCGGCCCCACCAGCTCGCCGGCGTTCGGGCGCATCACCGCTTTGCCGATCGCGATATCCCCTTCGCTCATGGCGCGTTCTCCGTGAAGCGGCGGCACGCGGCGTCCTTCAGGAACACGTCGGTGCGGCCCGTCTGCGACCAGTTCTGGCGGTTGAGCCCGCACTTGTAGAACCGGCCGCCCCGCGGTGATTGAAGTGCGACCAGATGCGCGCAGTCGCGGCAGGTCAAGTCCCTCGGGCCCGTCTCTGGCGGCGAAACATGCCCGCGCTGGGGGGCCAGCCGGCGCAGGTGCTCAGGCAACGCCATCAGGTCGGTCATGCCGCCTTCACCCCGAAAATCCCGGCCTTGATCGCGTCCAGCGTTTCAGCCGAAATCCCGCGTTCCCGCGCCACCACTTCCGCCGCGCTGGCCGCTTCCTTCCGCGCCCGCTCCGCCGCGCGCTTCTCCGCCGCGGCGATGAACTCCACGTTGCTGCGGCTCGCCCGGGTCAGGTGGTCGAGTGCTTTCGACAGCATCATCACCCCCTCGGGATCGCCCGCCAGCGCCTCGCGCCCCCCCTCGGCCACGTCCTCGCCTTCGGCGGCACGCATGAACAAATCCAGCACCGCGTTGTGCATGAGCTCGATATTCATGCGTGCCGTGCGGCTCTCCGGCGCATCGCCGAACTCGGCCACCGGCGCCTCCGCCACCTGGCGCGACCGGCGCATCCGTTCCGCGATGCGTTCCAGCCCCTTCACGTGCCGCCCCAGCGCGCTGCGGCTCACGCCCGGCGCGCCGTGCAGCTGGCGCAGATGCGCCAGGATGCCGTCGATCGTGACGCCCTGCATCCGCAGGCGCCCGATCTCCGAACGGATTTCCTCGGGCAGCTGGTCGATCGTGCTCGGCCGGCTCATGGCGGCTCAGCCGCCGGGGCCGCGGCGCGCGACGCCGGGGTGATACACGCCGCCCGCGACATCGTTGCCCGCGTCGGTCAGGTGCGCCAGCCACAGATCGCCGCTCGCCGGATGCGCTCGCCCAGTTTCTCGATCCCCTTGATGTGCCGCCCCAGCGCGCTCCGGCTCACCTGCGTCGCGCCGTGCAGCTGGCGCAGATGCACCAGGATGCCGTCGATCGTGACGCCCTGCATCCGCAACCGCCCGATCTCGGCGCGGATGTCGTCGGGCAGCTGATCCACGCTGGACGGCCGCGCCATCGCTCAGTCCCCCGGCCCGCGCCGCGCCACGCCGGGGTGCACCGAAACCCCGCGCGCCACCTCGTCGCCGGCGTCGGTCAACTGCGCCAGCCACAGCTCGGTTCCGGATGGCGGATGCAGCACCTCGATCCGCAGCAGCCCGTGCTCCTGGAGGAACGCCAGATCAGCGCGCATCAACTCATGCGCGATCCGGTGGCCGAACGCATCCAGGCCCTTCCTCAGCACGCTCTCGTTGGCGCGGAACCCGCCTTCCGAAAGCAGGCGCAGCACCACCAGCCGCCGATCCTCCGCCAGCACGTTCTGCAGGCTCATCGCGTCCGGGCCTCCGCGTCCAGCTGGGTTTTCAGCAGCAGGTCCAGCGTGTGCTCCACCCGGCGCACCGCGTCCGTCACGCCGCTCAGTTTCGCGTCCACCACCCCCACCGCCCGCTCGACGGCGGCCAGCCGCCCGCTCAGCACCGCCAAATCCGTGTGGCTCGGCATCTGCGCCATCCGCTGTTCCACCGCGTCCACCCGGTCGGCCAGCTGGTGGTGCGCGGAAAGCGAGGTGAAAGCCCCCCGCATATTCAGCCGCACCAGGGCCAGCGCCGCGCCGCCGCCGAACACGACGCTGGTGACGATCCCGCCGATGGTCCCGAAATTCATCACCGCCACGCGTCCCGCTCCATCCGCGCCTGGCAGCCCACGCACAGGCGGCACGCCGGCATCGCCGCGCGCCGCTCCGGCGGGATCTCCGCCTCGCACGCCAGGCACGCCGTGCCGCTGTCGGCCCGCGCCAGATTGCGCCGGGCAGCCAGCGAGCGCGCCAGATGTTCCTCCACCAGTCCCGCGGCCTGATCGGCGAGGTCGGCCATCACGCGGACCCCGCCGGCACATCCGGAACCGCCTCGATGTACCGGGCGATCGCGTGGTCCGACAGCGGGTCCCCGCTGGGCGTTCCCACCTGCCGCAGTGGCGCCGGCTGCTGGTATTCCGGCAGCGGCAGCTCCGGCGGCATCGCCAGCGGCACGTCGGGCACCGGATCATAACCGTTCCGGTACAGCGCCTTCTCGCAGCCGATCAGGCAGCGGGCCAGCGCCTGCGTCCCCGCGCGGGGCGCGCCGAACGTCACCGTCGCCGCGGGCAGCCGCTCGGCGTGCGCCGACATCAGCGCCGCCAGCAGCAGCGCGATCGCCCCGCCCATGGAATGGCCGGTCAGCACCAGCACCGGCGCGTCTTGCAGCGCCGCCCGCGTCAGCGGCCGGAGAGCCTCCGCGCCGTCCAGGAAGCCACGGTGACAGAACCCCAGCACCGGGTGCCAGCGTGGCACCACGTCCAGGTCCCGCAGCCAGTCGCCCAGGTTGTCGGGCTGCGTGCCGCGCACCGCCAGGACTGTCACCCCGGCCTGCTCGGTCAGCACCGCGTGGATATCGCCGGCGCGGAACGTCGGCGGCGACGCGTACGCCGCCGCCGCCAACCCCGCCAGCGCCTTCACCGAGATCACGGCGCGCCTACTTCGCGGGCTGCGCCGGCGTGGTGCCGCTGACCGGCACCGGCGTGACCGCCAGCACCGTGCCGCTGACCGGAACCCCCGCCGCCGTCGCCGGCTGCGTCATCAGCACCGGCGTTCCGTGCAGCGCGGCACACGCGGCCACGACCGCCGGGTGGATCGCCGTCAGGTCCACCTGCGCCACCGCCGCGCCCGTCGCGCCGCCCACGCTGGCCAGCGCCGCGTCGCCCAGCGGCACGATCTGGCCGTCCACCACGCACGCCTTCTGCACCACGCTCAGCGCCCGC
>DAHWDR010000097.1:0-3171 GCA_027330745.1 Acetobacteraceae bacterium
CGGGCGCTGGCCGGCATTGCATGGGAAGCGATCTTCGTGGACGACAACAGCCCGGACGGCACCGCGGCGGCCGCCCGCGCGATCGCGCGCACCGACCCGCGCGTGCGCGTGCTCCGCCGCATCGGCAGGCGTGGCCTGGCCTCGGCGGTGATCGAGGGCGCGCTGTCATCCTCGGCCGATTTCGTTGCCGTGATCGACGGCGATCTGCAGCACGACGAGACGCGCCTGCCCGATCTGCTGGCGGTGCTGCGTGCCGATCAGGCCGACCTGGCCGTCGGCAGCCGCCATGTCGCCGGCGGGTCCAACGCGGGCCTGGCGAATGCGTGGCGCCATCGCCTGTCCGACGCCGGCATCCGGTTGGCGCAGATCTCGTTGCCGGTCAAACTTACGGACCCGATGAGCGGGTATTTCATGCTCCCCCGCCCGCTATTCGAAAATCTGGCACCGCGCGTGACCGGCGAAGGATTCAAGATCCTGCTCGATCTGCTGCTGTCGTCGCCGACGCCGCTGCGCGTGCGGGAGGTGCCGGTGACGTTCCACGCCCGCACGGCCGGGGAAAGCAAGCTCGATATCCTGGTGCTGCTGCAATTCGCCGGCTTGCTGGCCGATAAGATGCTGGGGGGCCTGCTGCCGCTGCGCTTCGTCTCGTTCGCGCTGGTAGGTGCGATCGGCGTGGCGGTGAATCTGGCGGCGCTGGAGGTGGGGCGCCTGGCGGGATTGGATTTCGGCTGGGCGCAAACCCTGGCGACGATCATCGCCATGATCGGGAATTTCGCGCTGAACAACGCGGTGACCTATCGCGACCAGCGGCTGCGCGGGCCGGCGCTGTGGCGCGGGCTGGTGCTGTTCCTCGCGGTCTGCTCGGTGGGCGCGGCGGCGAATGTGGGGATCGCGCGGGCCTTGTTCGCCGAGCGGCTGGGCTGGACGCTGTCCGGCCTCGCCGGCGCGGCGATCGGGGTGGTTTGGAACTACGCCGTGTCGGCGACCTTGGTGTGGCGGCGGAGATAGGCGCTACTCCGCCTCCTCCAGGAAGAACTGTTCCGCCTCCTCGTCATAGCCATACAGTTCCGCGTAGCGCCCCCAGGCGATCGCCACGCGCAGCGTATCGTCGGCGTATTCGGGAGACATGTGATCTTCCAGCTCATCGCGGAATCGTACCGCGCTGGCGCGGTGGTTCCAGCGTTCGTCCAGCACCTGGCGGATATTCGCCACCAACGGGACATGCGCGCGCAGCGCCGCGGCGAACAACGCCTTGCGCGCATCGGTATCCGCCCCGGCGAAACGCCGCCCGGCTTCGGTCAGCAGGATGTCGCCTTCCGCCAGTTCGGCGAAACCCAGCGTCTGCAACGTCTCCCCGAGCGGGAACAAATCGTCCAGCTCCAGTTGCAACACCGCCGCCAGCGCCGGCAGGTCGGCGCGGCCGTGATACGGCGCCCCGGCCAGCGTTTCGGTCAGACCCGCCATCACGTTGGTGCCCACGCGATGCAGCGGCACGATCCGCGCCGGCGCCGCGGGGCCGGGCGCGGCCGGTGGGGCGGGCGCGGGGCGGCGGGTCATCAGCGCGTAGATGTCTTCCACCAGCTGGCGGAACGCCGGATCCTGGCGGTTGCGCGGATGCGGCAGGTTGACCGCAAGCTCGTGCTCCACCCGGCCGGGATTGACCGCGAACACCAGGATGCGGTCGCACATCAGCACCGCTTCCTCGATGTTATGGGTCACCATCAAGACCGATTGCACCGGCAACCGTCGCTCGATCCACAGATCGATCAGGTCGGTACGCAAGGTCTCGGCGGTCAGCACATCCAGCGCGCTGAACGGCTCATCCATCAGCAGCAGGTCGGGATGCACCACCAGCGCGCGCGCCAGCCCCACGCGCTGGCGCATCCCGCCGGAAAGCTCCTTCGGATAGGCATTCTCGAACCCATCCAGGCCGATCAGGTCGATCGCCTCCAGCGCCCGCCTGGTGCGTTCCGCACGCGGAATACCACGCGCTTCCAGACCCAGCTCCACATTCCCCTGCACGGTCAGCCACGGGAACAGGGCAAAGCTCTGGAACACCATCGCCACACCGTCCGGCGGGCCATTCAGGGCGCGGCCATGCCACAGCACCTCCCCGGCGGTGGGGCGCAGCAGTCCGGCGATGATGCGCAGCAGGGTGGATTTGCCGGAGCCGGAGCGGCCCAGCAATGCCACCATCTCGTGTTCCCGCAAGGTCAGCGCCACGTTGTCCAGCACCAGCAGATCGGCGGCCGCGTCCTTGTGATAGGCCTGCCGGCAGTCGCGCACGGAGAGCAGCGGCGGCGGATCGGCGAGATCGGTCATGCCCGGCATCCCTTGCATCCTTACGCCCTTCAGTAGGTCATCCGCCGGACCGCAAACTCGTGCAGCGGACGCCATAGCATCCGGTTGAACGTCACCACATAGGCGGACATCACGACGATCCCCAGCATCACCCGCGCCATGTCGCCGTGCGCCGTCGCTACCGCGATATACGCCCCGAGGCCATGGGCGGTCAGCTGCGTCGGCCCCCAGGATGCCACCTCGGCCACGATCGCCGTGTTCCACGCATTGCCCGACGCGGTTATCAATCCGGTCACCAGATAGGGAAAAATCCCCGGCAGCGCCACGCTGCGCCACCACAACCACCCGCCGACCCGGAAATTGGCCGCGACCTCCCGCAGATCCCCCGGGAACGCTGCGGCGCCAGCCACGACGTTGAACAATACGTACCATTGGGTGCCGAGCAGCATCAGCGGGGTCAGGAAAATATCCGCGTTCAGCCGGTAGCGCACGATCGCCAGCACGAACACCGGGAAGAACAGGTTGGCGGGGAACGCCGCCAGGAACTGCGCCACCGGCTGGACCCGCCGCGCCCAGGCCGGGCGCAACCCGATCCAGACGCCAAGCGGCACCCAGATCGCGCAGGCGACCACCATCACAACCGCCACCCGCAGCAACGTGAACGCGCCGAGCAGCACCGCGTACCCCACCTCCGCCCAGGAGAGCTCCCCGCCGACGAACTGTACGATGCGCCAGCCGGCCCAGCCCAGCACGGCGGCCAGCACCGCCACCCACAGCGCGTCCACCGCGCGCGAGGGCGGTCCCGCCCGCCCCAGTGCCGGCAGCCGTACCGGCAGCGCCAGCCGCATCCCGCCCAATCTTGCCGCCAGC
>DAHWDR010000098.1:0-5117 GCA_027330745.1 Acetobacteraceae bacterium
CCAAGCGCGCCGAGCGCGGTTCGGCTGTGGCTGGGAGCAGCGGGCGGCAAGGAGATCCGGTTCTGATGCGCGCCATTCTCCGCATTCTGTGCCTCGCATTGCTGTGCGGCCTGAGCGTCAGGCAGAGCGGCGCAATGACGCTGCAACCTGGCGATGGGCGGGTGGTGATGCTGTCGACGCCGGTGGCCAATGTGTTCGTCGCGGACCCGAAAGTGGCGCAGGCGCGGCCCGCCAGTCCGTCCAGCCTGTTCGTGTTCGGCATCGCCGCGGGGCACACGACCATCGCCGCATTGGACAGCTCCGGGCATCCGGTGGCGATGCTGCGGGTGACGGTGGTGCCATCGCAGGCAGCCGCAGGTGGCGCTCGCGCCGCGCTGGCGCGGACGCTGCCGGGATCGGCGCTGCGCGTCGCCCAGGAACCGAACGGGTTGCTGGTGACGGGAACCGTGGCGACGCCCGACGACGCGGCCCGCGCGATCGCCGTGGTGCAGGGTTTCGTGCCGTCCGGAGAGAGCGTGGATAATCAGATCACGGTGCGCGCCTCGATCCAGGTCACGTTGCAGGTCCGCATCGTGCAGATGTCGCGCAACATCAGCGACAGGCTGGGGATCAACTGGCAGGCGCTGGGGACGATCGGGAGTATCGGCACGATCGGGTTCGGCGTGGCCGCAGCCGGCGACGGGTTCGTGAATGGGGCGACCAACGGACTGGTGCCTGGCAGCGCATTCGGCAACGCGGGGAGCTATTCGCTGAAATCGGCCAGCCTGAATGGCACCCTGGACGCGCTTGCCCAGGACGGCCTGTTGCGGCTGCTGGCCGAGCCGAATTTGACCGTCATGAGCGGGCAAAAGGCCAGCTTCCTGGTGGGTGGGCAGTTCCCGGTGCCCATCCCGGCAGGTCCGAATAGCGGGGTGACGATCACCTACAAGAATTTCGGAGTGTCGCTGAATTTCCGTCCCACCGTGTTCAGTCACGACCGCATAGCAATCCATGTGGCCCCCGAGGTCAGTCAGATCAGCGACGCCAACGCGGTGACCATCCCCGCAGGCAACGCGACGTTCGTGGTGCCGTCCCTGACCGTGAGCCGAGCCGAGACCACCGTGCAACTGGGCAGCGGGCAAAGTTTCGCCATCGGCGGTCTGTTGCAAGACACGATCAACGACGGCGCCGCGGGAGTACCGAACGTCAGCAACATCCCGATCCTGGGTGCGCTGTTCCGCAACGACCAGTTCAGTCGCCAGCAGACGGAGTTGGTGATCATCGTCACCCCGATCATCGTCCGCCCGGTGGATTCCCCGGTGGCGCTGCATGTGCCAGCTCAGGGCTACCGGGCGCCGTCGGATTTCGACCGTCTGCTGCATATGCGTCAGATGGGGCGGCCGAATCCGTCCCTGCCGGGTCACGTGCCCGGCGATGCCGGGTTCCTTCTGCGATGACCCGTGCAATCCGGTCCCCCGCGACGGTCGGCCTTGCGCCGCCCCCCTGCCCCGGGACAACCAAGGCAGCGCGCGCGGGCATCCGCAGAGCGCGGCGATCCGGCCAGGGGTTGAGCGACTCCGGACTAATTTTCGCAGCTTTGCGCTGTTGTCCGGCCGCCGCCCTGTGCCTGATCGTCACCGGCTGTCACGCCTACGATACCTATCGCCGACCTGGTGTCTGGCATCCGGACGATGCCAACGCCGTCAACATCGCCGCGATGGCCTCGCGCCCCGCCGACCTGATCCGCGGCCACGGCCCGGGCGACAGCGATGGCCGCCAGGCGGTGAAGGCGATCAGCCGCGTATGGTGGGATGGCCAGGCTTTCCCACCAACGCCCGCCGGCAGCGGCACAAGGCCCGGCGGCACCGGCGCGAAAGGCTTCGCCACCCCGCTCAGTGGCGGGTCCAGTGGCGGAGGCAGCCCCTGATGGCCGCCGAGCCCGCCGCCCCAGGCCGCCCCGACCGCCCCGCCATGATCGCCTTCGCCGCCGACGGGCAGACCGAGATCGCGCTACGCGACGGCCTGGCCGACGCCTTGCCCGAGGCCCTGGACATCCGCCGCGGCGGCATCCACGCCGCGATTGCGGCGATGCAGAAATCCACCACACCGCGTGTCCTGATCGTCGATCTCGGCGGTCAGGACGAACCGCTGGCGGCGCTGGCCGCGCTGGCCGAAGTCACCGAACCGGACGTGATCGTGCTCGCCATCGGCGACCCGGCGGATCTCGATTTCTACCGCGCCCTGACCCGTGGTCTCGGGATCCGCGATTACCTTCCGAAGCCGCTGACGCGCGACAAGGTGGCATTGCATTTCGCGCCCGTCGTGTCCGGTCAGGCGGTGTCGGAGCAAAGCGTGCTCGGCAGCCAGGTCATCACCGTCACCGGCGCCCGCGGCGGCGCCGGAGCCAGCACCGTGGCGCTGAGCCTGGCCTGGCATTTCGGCGTGCTGGCGCGGCGGCACACGGTGCTTCTGGACCCCGACCTCCATATGGGCGTGGCCGCGTTCCTGCTGAACCTGCGCCCCGGCCCCGGGCTCCGCCTGGCGCTGGAAGCTCCGGAACGCATCGACAGCCTGCTGGCCGAACGCGCTGCCATCCCCGCCTCGGACCGGCTGCACGTCCTGGCCGCGCACGAGAAGCTCACCACCCCGCTGGCGGCCGACCCGGGTGCGGCGGCGGCATTGCTGGAAGCGCTGCGCAAACGCTATAATTTCATCGTCGCCGATGTCCCGTTCCGCACCGACCCGCTATTCCGCGAGCTGCTCGATCTCGCCAACCAACGCGTGATCGTGATGGAACCCACGCTCGCCTCGCTCCGCGACGCGCTGCGCCTGTTGGCGTTGCCGGCAACGCCCGGCCAAGGCCGACGCGCAATCGTGGTATTGAACCGCGCCGCCAGCTCCGGCGGGATCAGCCGCCGCCAGGTGGAGGACGCACTTGGCATCAGCGTCGATGTCGCCATACCAAACCTGCCCCGCCAGATCAGCGCCGCCGCGACGCTCGGCGAACCCGCAATCGGCAAGCACGGCGGCTACCGCGCCGCCATCGCCGACCTGGCCCGCCAGGCGGCACCGGTCCGCCTGGCCGAAGCGGGGGCGCCGCTCTCGCCCGAGCCGCCGCGCGGCTTCAGTCTGCGTCGCCTGCTGCGGCCGGCCGCCTAACCCCATGGACAAGCCCCGAACGGGCGCGTAGCAGCCGGCCCATGTCCCAGTCCTTTGATCTCATCGTCATCGGTGCCGGCCCTGGCGGCTATGTCTGCGCGCTGCGCGCCGCCCAGCTCGGCCTCACCGTCGCCTGCGCCGAGAAGCGCGCCACCCTAGGCGGTACCTGCCTCAATGTCGGCTGCATCCCGTCCAAGGCGCTGCTGCAATCGTCGGAAAACTACACCGCCCTGACGCATGACTTCGCTGCCCACGGCATCATCGCCGGCGAAGTCGCGGTCGATCTGGCGAAGATGCAGGCGCGCAAGGCCGAGGTGGTCGGCGCCAACGTGAAGGGTGTCGAGTTCCTGTTCCGCAAGAACAAGATCACGTGGCTCAAGGGCGAGGCCAGCATCCCAGCCCCCGGGCGCGTAGCCGTCGGCGGCACCGAATACCAGGCGAAGCACATCGTCATCGCCACCGGCAGCGAATCCACCCCGCTACCCGGCGTGACGGTCGATGAGCACCGCATTGTTTCCTCCACCGGCGGGCTGGAACTGACCGAAGTCCCCCGCCATCTGGTGGTCATCGGCGGCGGCTATATCGGCCTTGAACTCGGCTCAGTCTGGCGGCGCCTGGGCGCCGAGGTCACCGTGGTGGAGTTTCTTGACCGTATCGTCCCCACCATGGACGGCGAAGTGGCGCAGGCGTTCCAGCGCATCCTGACCCGCCAGGGGATGAAATTCCGTCTCGGCACCAAGGTCACGCACGCCGCGCCGGTCGAAAGCGGCGTCACCCTGACCCTGGAACCCGCCAAGGGCGGCGCACCCGAGACCCTGGATGCCGACATCGTCCTGGTCGCGGTCGGCCGCCGTGCGTTCACCGATGGTCTGGGCCTCGATGCAATCGGCGTGGCCCGCGACGCGCGCGGCCGCGTACTCACGGACGCGCGGTACGCGACCAACATCCCCGGCATCTATGCGCTCGGCGACGTGATCGCCGGCCCCATGCTCGCCCACAAGGCCGAAGATGAGGGTGTGGCACTCGCCGAACGCCTGGCTGGTCAAGCCGGCCACGTGAACTACGACGTGATCCCCGGCATCGTGTATACGTGGCCCGAAGTCGCCGCGATCGGCCGCACCGAGGACGAGCTGAAATCCGCCGGCGTCGCCTACAAGATCGGTAAGTTTCCATTCACCGCCAATGGCCGCGCCCGGGCGATGGGCGATACCGACGGGTTCGTGAAGATTTTGGCCGACGCCACCACCGACCGCCTGCTCGGCGCCCACATCATCGGCCCGGACGCCGGCACCCTGATCGCGGAACTCGCGACGGCGATGGAATTCGGCGCCTCGGCCGAGGACGTGGCGCGCATCTGCCACGCCCACCCGACCTTGTCGGAAGCGGTGAAGGAAGCCGCACTGGCCGTCGATGGCCGCGCCCTCCATATCTGATCGCGCCCGCCGCCCGATCGCCCTGACGATGGGCGATCCGGCCGGGATCGGCGGCGAACTGACCTTGCGCGCCTGGCTGGCGCTCCGCGCGTCCGGCGCCGCGTTCATCGCGCTGGACGACCCGGATCGGCTGCGCGGTCTGGCCGCCGCGCTGCATTTGGACGTCCCGATCGCGGAGACCGAAGACCCCGCCGCCTTCCCCCACGCCCTTCCGGTGCACCCGATCCGCTTGGCCGCTCCGGCCCGCCCGGGCCACCCCGACCCGGCCAACGCCCCGGCGGTGATCGCTGCGATCGAGCAGGCGGTCCGCATGGCGCTTTCCGGTGCGGCGCGCGCGGTGGTCACCAATCCGATCAACAAGGCCGCGCTATACGCCGCCGGCTTCCCCCATCCCGGCCACACCGAATTTCTGGCTGCCCTGACCGGGGCGACCGGGCGGCAGGAGATGATGCTCGCCATCCCCGGATTGCGCGTTGTGCCGGTGACCGTCCACGCCAGCCTGCGCGATGCGATCACGCGCCTCTCGACCGCCCGCATTGTGGCCGC
>DAHWDR010000109.1:0-1627 GCA_027330745.1 Acetobacteraceae bacterium
CGATGCATTCGATCTGCCGCGAATCCCGGTGGCGGCGTGGGCGGGACGGAAGGCGGCGGAGTAACCCGCGCGCCGATTTTCGTCCCACCCCGGCGCGGGCGTGCTACCATCGATGGGTCGCGACCCGCTTCCGGTCGCCCCGTCGCGCCTGTCCGCACTGGCGGCACGCATCCGATCGAGGTCGAACATGGCCAAAACCGTGAAGATCAAATGGCTGGACGAGCCGCAGGAGCACGACTACCCGGCGGCCCGGTCCTATCTCAGCCTGATGTTCGAACCCCAGGCCGCGAAGGACATGGCCGAGGCGCTGGAGCGGGCTGAAATGTCGGAATTTGCGGCCAAGGATATTTTCCGCTCCTCCGGCCTGTCGCTGCTGGGCGTCAGCAACAGCCATGTCGAAAAAGACCGGGCAAGCATCGTCCGGCGCGAGAAGCTCTCGCCGTTGCTGATGGTCCGCGACCGCGCCAATGGGAAGGTGATCATTGCCGACGGCTACCACCGCCTGTGCGCGGTCTATTCGTTCGACGAGGATGCGAAGATTCCCTGCAAGATCGTCTGAGTTTCAAAAGGCTCATGGACCCCATGGCAAGCGCCGCCCACCGCACCGCAGCGAGGCGCCGGATGCTGCGTGGCTCGGTCGCGCCCGATTTCCTGGAAGCAGCCCATGAATGGCGCCGCCTGTTCGCCGAGACCTGGGGCACGTTCCTGCTGGTGGTTGTCGCCGCCGGAGCGGTAGTGGTCGGCGCGCGCAGCCACGGCGCGATCACGCTGCCGATGATGGTCGTCGCGCCGGGGCTGATGGTCATGGCGATCATCTACTTCATGGGCACCGTCAGCGGCGCGCATCTGAACCCGGCGGTCACGTTCGCGTTCGCGCTGCGCGGCAATTTCCCCTGGCGCCGCGTACCCGGCTACTGCGCGGCGCAGATCGTCGGCAGCGTCGCCGCGGCAGCGTTCCTGCGCGCAATGTTCGGCACGATCGGCGCGCTGGGTGCCACCAGGCCCGGCGCAGGCATCGATGCGGGTACCGCGTTGCTGATGGAAATCCTGCTCACGACCGGCCTGGTCAGCACGATTTTGGGCACCGCTTCGGGGGCGCGGAATATCGGCTCGAACGGCGCATTGGCCGTCGGCGGCTATATCGCACTGGCCGGACTTTGGGCGGCGCCGATCAGCGGTGCATCGATGAACCCGGTGCGTTCGTTCGCCCCCGACCTGCTGCGCGGGGACCTTCATACCACCTGGATCTACGTCCTGGGGCCGGTGCTGGGGGCGGCGATCGCCGTGGGGTTCGAATGGATACTCAAGGGCAGCGCCACCGCCGCCGGGGCGGAGGCGGCGCAGGGCGAGCTTGATGACAAGACCCCGCCGGGAGCATCGTGACCGGGGCGATGCGCGCGGGTCAGGCCGCGGACTCGGGATGCCAGCGCAGCAGATGCCGCCGCAGCCGGGTCATCAGCGCAACCGCGATGCCGCCCACCAGCGCGATCTCCACGATCCCGGCATAGACGCCCACCGAGTCCGCGTAGTTCTCGGCATTGACCATCGTGCCGCCGAGGCCGGTGCCGCCCATCAGCATCTCCGACGCCACCTCGACGATCAACGCCAGCGGCAGGGCCACCTGCAA
>DAHWDR010000128.1:0-1643 GCA_027330745.1 Acetobacteraceae bacterium
AGGCCGAACTGCAATCGTGCGAGGCGGGCATAGAGGCCACCCTGCTGGATCAGCGAGTCATGCGTGCCGGTGGCGGCGACTCGGCCGGCGTCGATCACAACGATCCGGCTGGCGGATCGAACCGTCGCCAGACGGTGGGCAATGACGATCGTGGTGCGTCCCCGGGACAGCGTCGCGAGCGCCTGCTGCACCGCCTGTTCCGATTCCGCGTCGAGCGCGCTGGTGGCCTCATCCAGCAGCAGCACCCCCGGATCGCGCAGGATCGCCCGGGCGATGGCGAGGCGTTGACGCTGACCGCCGGACAGCCGCACCCCCTTTTCGCCCAGGAAGGTGTCGAAGCCGTTGGGCAGACGCTCCAGGAAATCGGCGTTTGCGGCCTTTGCCGCGGCGCGGATGTCGTCGTCGGTGGCATCCGGGCGGCCGTAGCGGATATTCTCCGACGCCGTGGTGCCGAAGATCACCGGGTCTTGCGGCACGATGCCGATGCGCTGGCGCAGGTCCTCGGGTGCCACGCGGGCGATATCGACGCCATCCACGCCGATCGTGCCGCTTTCCGGGTCATAGAAGCGCAGCAGCAGTTGCAGGATGGTGGTTTTGCCAGCGCCGGATGGGCCGACCAGGGCGACGGTTTCACCCGGCTCCACGTCCAGGGACAGATCGATCAGCGCGGCTGAGTCGGGTCTGGCCGGGTAGTGGAAGGTGACGTTCTGGAAGGACACCCGACCGGCAGGGCGGGACGGCAGACGCAACGGGCTGGGCGGCGCGACGATGGTGGGGCGCTCGTTCAGCAATTCCCGCACGCGTTCGGCGGCCCCGCCGGCGCGTTGCAGCTCGCCCCACAGTTCGCTGATCTGTGCGCCGGATGTGGCCAGCAGCACGGCGTAGAAGACGAAGGCCGACAGATCGCCGCCGGTCATCCGTCCGGCGATCACATCGCGGCCGCCGACCCACAGACTGAATACGATCGCGCCGAAGCCCAGCATGATGACCAGCAGGATTTGGGTGCCCCGCGTGCGTACCCGTCCCAGGGCGGTCGCCACCGACCGTTCGACCGCGGCGCCGAAGCGCGCCTTGTCCACCGGTTCGTGGGTGAAGGCCTGGACGGTGCGCAAGGCGTTGATCGTCTCCTCGGCATAGGCGCCCAGATCCGCCACCCGATCCTGTGCCGCCCGGGATAGCCGTCGCTCCCGCCGGCCGAACAGCACCAGGGGGATGACGACACAGGGGACGACCAGCACCACGATGCCGGCCAGCTTGGCGCTGGTGATCAGCAGCATCCCGAAGGCGCCGAACAGAAGAATGACGTTGCGCAGCCATTGGGAGATGGCGGATCCGATCAATGCCTGGAGCAGGGAGATATCGGCGGTCAGGCGCGTCAGGATGTCCCCGGTGCGCGCGGTTTCGAAAAACGAAGCCGACAGCGAGATCACGCGATTGAACGTATCGCGGCGCAGGTCGGCGGCGACACGCTCGCCCAGCCAGGAGACGAGGTAGAACCGGGCGCCGGTGGCGATGGCGAGGGCCGCGACCACGGCGAACATCGCCAGCGCGGCGTGATCCAGGTGCGCGGTGTCGGCGGAGGCGAAGCCGCGGTCGATCAGGCGGCGGATGCCTTGCCCCAGGGTCAGGATCAGGCTGGCGGC
>DAHWDR010000129.1:0-2565 GCA_027330745.1 Acetobacteraceae bacterium
AAGCCAGGGCTGCTTCGGGAAGTCCATCGGTGCGGGATAGCCCTTGTCCTCACCGGTGCAGGTATCGACCAGGATCGTGTGCCTGGGCGTGCGCACCACGAAGGTCTGGTAGGTGATGACCAGGCGATTGGTCGCGGCGTCGTACACCGCCGGCGGCAGGGATTTCAGGTGCGCAAGACCGGGATCGGCGGTGTAGGCGGGGAACATGTCCTCGGGTCGGCGCCACGGGCCGTCGCGTTCGACGATGCTGGCGATCGTGACGTCGCCAAGGCGAATCTGGTCCATAGACGGTTCCCTCCCGGATCGTGGATCGGGGCACGATAGCAGGGTTTGGGTGGATGGGATGGGGGGCTAATTGTAAGGGGATTTTTGCCATACATTGTCGAATCAGCCGCAGGAGGCCACGCCGGTGTCGCTTGATCTAACCGTCACCGCCAAGGGCCAGATCACATTGCGCCAATCGGTCCTGGCCCATCTTTCGGCTCAAGCCGGGCAGAAGGTGGACGTCACGTTGCTGCCCGGCGGGCGGGTGGAACTGCGCGCCGCGACCTCGGCGCCGACCATCGCCGGTCTGCGGGGCGCGTTGCGCCGGCCCGGCCGGCCGGCCGTGACGCTCGACGAAATGGCGGAAGCAATCGCCCAGGGCAGTGAAGCCCAGGGCAGTGACGCCCAGGGCATCGAAGCCTGATCGCGCGATGCGGATCGCGGTCGATACCAACGTCCTGGTCCGCTTCCTGTCATGGGATGAACCAGTCCAGGCCGCCGCCGCCGCGCGGGCGATCGAAGCCGCGGACGCGGTGGTCATCGCCACCATCGTCCTGTGCGAAACCGTCTGGGTGCTCCGCCGCGCCTACAAGCATTCCCATGCCGAGATCGCGACCACGCTGCGCGCCTTGGTCGATAGCCGCCCGGTGGAGGTGGACCGCCTCGCCGCCGAGGCCGGGCTCCGACATCTGGAGAAGGGAGGCGATTTCGCCGACGGCGTGATCCTGCACGAGGCACGGCGTGCGCGTGCCGCAAAGCTGGTCTCGTTCGACCGCGCACTGGGCACGCTGGCCGGCGCGCGCGTGCAGACCCTCGCCGGGGCTTGATCCGCCGACCCGCCGGCGCGACGCTGCGGTAAACCCGCAGGGAGCGACCCCATGGCCGACCAGATCGCCGCCGCGCATCCGCTTGTGATCCAGGACATCGAATATCTGCGCCACGGCGAACAGGGCCTGCTCGCCCGGCTGTATCGTCCCGAAGGCAGCGGCCCGTTTCCCGCGATCGTCGAGGTCCATGGCGGCGCCTGGGTCAATAACGACCGGCTGAACAACGAGACCGCGATGCGGGAACTGGCGCAATCCGGGATCGTGGTGCTGTCGCTCGATTTCCGGATGCCGCCGGATGCGGGCTATCCCGCCTCGGCGCAGGATATCAACTATGCGATCCGCTGGCTGAAAGCGCGGGCCGCGGCGTTCGGCACCGAAGCGGGGCGCGTCGGCGGGTTCGGCACGTCATCCGGCGGGCAGCAGATCCTGACCGCGGCACTCCGGCCGCATGATCCGCGCTACAGCGCGATCCCCGGGCCCGCCGGCGTCGATGCCTCGCTGGCGTTCGTGATTTCCGCCTGGGGCGTGGTGGACCCCCCTGCCCGCTATGCGCTGGCGCGCGCGCGCGACAACGCGACGATGCTGGACAACCATCACCGCTTCTGGGGCGATCTGGCGGCGATGGAGGAAGGCAGCCCGCCGCATATTCTGGCCCGTGGGGCCGCGCAGGCGGTCCCTCCGGCGCTGATCTTTCAGGGCGGCGCGGATGACTGGACCGCGCCGGCTCAGGCCGAGGCGCTGGCCGCCGCCTGGCGTGCCGCCGGCGCGGAAGCCGAGGTCGCGATCTACCCCGGTGAGAAGCACGGCTTCATGCGCGATACGCCGGATACCCCGGCCGCACGGGCGGCAATCACGTTGGTGCGGGACTTCATCCACCGTAGCGGGCCCGGCCATGGCCGGGCCTGATCCGGCCCAAGTCCATAGCCCAACCTCCCACCCCAACCTCTCAGCCGAATCCCTCAGCCCAATCGGGACAATCACTTTTCCGCGCGCTCGCTCAGGCCGCCGTCCCGCCGACCGTCAGCCCGGCCAGCTTCAAGGTCGGCTGGCCCACACCCACCGGCACGCCCTGCCCGTTCTTCCCGCAGGTCCCCACGCCCGGGTCCAGCGCCATGTCGTTGCCGACCATGGTCACCTTGGTCAGCGCGTCCGGCCCGTTGCCGATCAGGGTCGCGCCCTTCACCGGGGCACCGATCCGCCCGTCCTCGATCAGGTAGGCTTCCGACGCCGAGAACACGAATTTCCCCGACGTGATATCGACCTGCCCGCCGCCAAAATTGACCGCATATAGCCCGCGCTTTACCGAGCGGATCATCTCCTCCGGCGCATAGATCCCGCCCAGCATCACCGTGTTCGTCATGCGCGGCATCGGCGCATGGGCGTAGGACTGGCGGCGTCCGTTCCCGGTCGGCCGCGCCCCCATCAGCCGGGCATTGAGCCGGTCCTGCATGTAGCCCACCAGCACCCCGTCCTC
>DAHWDR010000138.1:0-24596 GCA_027330745.1 Acetobacteraceae bacterium
GCCGGGGCCAGCGGACTTTACTTCGCCGCCCTGCTCGAACGTCTCGGCATCGCCGCGGAGATCAACGCCAAGGCACAGATCGTCCCCAGCGGCCTGACCGGCGCCCTCGTCGCGCGCGGGGAGACCGAATATGCCGTCCAGCAACTGAGCGAGCTCGCCCTGGTCGATGGGATCGAAATCCTCGGCCCGCTGCCTGCCGCGTTGCAGACGCCGACGGTGTTCACCGTCGCGGCCACGCCGGGCGCCGGGCCGGCGGCCTCGCGGCTGCTGGCGCTGCTCGCGGGGGCGGACATGGCGCGGGCGCTGGCCGCTTCCGGTCTCGAACCGCTGCACGGTCTCGCGCGCCGTGACGGGAGCGGGTAAAGCCCGGGGCATGGACGATCTTGCCCTGCTCGAACTGGCCGCCGACCTCGCCGCGCGCGCCGGCGCCGCAATTCTCGCGGTACGCGCCCGCGGCTTCGCGGTGGAACGCAAGGACGACCGTTCCCCGGTCACCGAGGCCGATCGCGCCGCCGAGGCGCTGATCGTGGCCGGGCTGCGCGCGGCCGCCCCCGAAATCCCGGTGATCGCCGAGGAGGAAGTGGCCGGCGGACGCATCACCGCCCCCTCGGCGCAATACTGGCTGGTCGATCCGCTGGACGGCACCCGCGAATTCGCCGCCGGGCGGGAAGGGTTCGTGGTGAATATCGGCCTGGTGCGCAACGGTCGGGCGCTGCTGGGCGTGGTCGGCGTGCCGAGCACGGGAGAGATTTTCGGCGCCATCGCCGGGCATGGCGCCTGGAAGCAGGACGCCGCGGGTCGGCGCGCGATCGCGACGCGCCCCCAGCCGGCGGACGGCCTGGTCGTGCTCGCCAGCCGGTCGCATGGCGACGTGCCGCGGCTCGAGGCGTTCCTGACCGGGCGCAGCGTGGCGCGGGTGGAGAAATACGGCTCGGCGCTGAAAATCTGCCGCCTGGCCGAGGGCGCGGCCGATCTCTATCCGCGCTTCGGCCGGACCATGGAATGGGACACCTGTGCGCCCCAGGCGGTGTTGGAGGCCGCCGGCGGGTCGGTGCGGACCATGGACGGAACCCGGCTGGGCTACGGCAAGCCGGGCTGGGAGAATCCGGATTTCGTCTGCGCGGGACGGGATTAGCGGGCGCTATCGATTCGCCCGCTCCAGCTCCGCCTCGGTGATCCCAAGCTTCTCCGCCGCTTCCCGGATCTGCTCCCAACTGCGGTCGTCCACCGGAATCCCTTCTGCCCGCCGCGCCGCCGCTGAGCGCCGTTCCGCTTCGCCCGGCAGCAGGATCGATTCGAACCCCGGTGCGACCGCCGAGGATCGGATATGCGCCTTGGTCGCCTCCACCCCGGCCAGCACCTGCGCGGCGTTGCCGCCGATGCGGGCCAGATCGATCACCACCGCGAACATCGAGTTCAGAATCCCGCCCCGATTCGGCTCCCCCGCGCGTTGCCCGCCAGCGACCGCGCCGGCCATGATCTCGCACATCACCGCGAGGCCGGAGCCTTTGTGCCGCCCGAACGCGGTCAGCGCGCCGATGTGATCGTCGATGAACGGGGTTGGATCGTTGGTCGGGTGGCCGGCGGCGTCGATCAGGCAGTCATCCGGGACCGGCACGCCCTTGTTGCGCGCGACGCGGGCTTTGCCGGCGGCGATGGTTGTGGTGGCCATATCCAGCAGCACCGGACCTTCGGCGCCGGGCACGGCGGTGACGAACGGGTTGGTGCCGAGCCGCGGTTCGGCGCAGCCCCAGGGCGCGGCGATGTCGTGATGATCGGCAACGTTGACATAGCCGATGAACGCCATCCCGGCCGCCACCGCCTGCTCCCCATAGGTGCCGACGCGGCCGATATGGGAGGCGTTGCGCATCCCCAGCACGCAGGCGCCGGTGGTGCGGGCGCGCTCGATCGCGCGGCGGACCGATTCCGCCGCCATGTGCTGGCCGTAGCCGCGGCGCGCGTCCAGCACCAGCAGCGCGCCGAAATCGAGCACCGTTTCCGGCGTCTGATTCGGCACCAGCAGCCCGTCCTGGAGCAGGCGCACATAGGCGGGAAGCATGCCCACGCCGTGGCTGTCATGGCCGGCCAGGTTGGCGCGAACCAGATGATCGGCGACCAGCGCGGTCTCCTCCGCGTCGCTGCCCATGCGGCGCACGATCAGGGCGGTGACGTCGCGCAGGCGCGATTCGGTGAACAGCTTCATGGCGTGTTTCCTTGGTCGGTCCGGTAAGCTTGGCGGCCGTCATAAAGGTTCCGCGCCAGGACGAAAGAGGCCGGGACGCGGTGCCAGGGCTGGCGGCCCGGGTTTTCGCGATTGACGCAAGCGGGGAAAGCCGGGCAACACGACGATCCCGTTGCGCCCCCGGAGGAGTGCCTGGTCATGCGCCGCCCGAAACTTTCCCTCTCGAGCCTCGCGATCCCGAGCTTGGCGGTGCTGCTCTGCTTGCTTGCCGTGCCCGCGTCGGCGGCCGGCTCGGCACGTAATTTTGTGGTCTTCTTCCAGGACTGGTCCGCCGCCATGGGTCCGGCGGCGCAGCGCGTCATCGCCCATGCCGCCACCTGGGCGAAAACGCATCCGAATACCGCGCTCACCGTCACCGGCGCCGCCGACCGCAGCGGAACCATCAAGGCCAATCGGCTGTTATCGGAACTGCGCGCGCAGGTGGTCACCGACCAGCTCGGCCGCGATGGCGTGCCGGAACGCGGGGTCCGTCAGGTGGCCCTCGGCGCTGTTGGCCTGCCCGGCAAGTCGCAGGAAAGCCGGCGCGTGATCATCTCGTTCGGCGCCCCCTGACCGGGATCGGCACCCCGCCACGCCGCGGGCGGGGTGGGTCGCCAGGTCGGCGGGCGCCGGCTCAGCCCCGCGCAGGTGCAGCCGACGCCATCACTCCCCCGCGAGCCGCGCCGGGTTCACCACCGGTGCCGCGAACCGCATCAGCGCGGATACATCGGCAGCCCGCGCCAGCCCCAGCACCGCGTCCGCCAGCAGCGTGGCGCGATCGGCGCCCAGGATCGCGTCGGCCAGACCATGGAACTTCGCGCGCAGTTCGGTCTCGCTCAGGAAGTTCGACGGCTCGCCCCGCGGCACGACCACTTTCCGCTCGAACGCCTGGCCGCGTGCGCGCAGCGTGAGCTTGCCCGACATGTTGGCGGGGAACTCGGCCTCGATCTCGGGATCGAACACGCAAGCGATTTTCGGCAGCAGCGCACGCACCCCCGCGTCGCGCAGCCCGGCATAGCTGTCCCAGCCCATCGCCCCGGTGGCCAGCGCCGAGGCCAGCACGAACGGGCCGGAGAACTGGCCGTCCACCACATTCTCCGGGTTGGCCTTCTTCTCCGCCGGGTTGCCGATCAGCGCCATGCCGGCCCGCGGCAGGCCCAGGGTGACCGCTTCCACCTCCTCGGGTTGCAGCCCGAGTTCCGCCCGCAGCGCCAGCGCCGCGTCGATTCCGGCGTGTCCGTAGCGGCAGGACGGGTACGGCTTCACCGCCGTATGCATCAGCTCGAACACCTGGCCCAGTTCCTGGACGACCCGTTCCGGGCTCGGCGATGGCGCATAGCCTTGCAGGAACCCGTGCGGGCCTTCCAACGCCTCGGCCGCGCCCTTGAACCCCTCGCGCACCAGCGTCGCCGCCACCAGCCCGTTGGCCGCCGCCCAGCCGACCTGGAAACGCTTGGTCCAAGCGCCGTTGACCAGGAACTCCAGGCTGCCGGCGGTCTGGCTCAACACGGTGCCGAGCGCGCCGGCGATCCCTTCCGCGTCCAATCCGAACACGCGCCCGGCGGCGGCGGCGGCGCCAAACGCGCCGCAGGTCGCGGTGGGATGGAAGCCACGGTCGTAATGCGCCCCCGCCGGCAGCGCGAGCGCGATGCGGCAGGTGGCTTCGTACCCGGCGATGATCGCAGCCAGCACGGTGGCGCCGGAGGCGCCCACCATCTCACCGGCGGCCAGCGCGGCCGGGATCACCGGGGCGCCGGGATGCAGGCTGCCGGCGGCATGGGTGTCGTCGAAATCCAGCGAATGCGCCAGCGCGCCGTTCAGGAACGCCGCTCCGGGCGGGGTATAGCGCGCGGCATCGCCGAACACGCCGGAGGATCCCCCGGCGAAGCCCAGCGCTCGGGCGGCTCGCAGGAAGCTGTCTGTGCTTTCGGCGTCGTGGCGGGCGCGGACGATGTTGCCGACCAGGTCCAGCACCAGGTAGCGGGCGCGATCGACCACTTCCGGCGGCAGGCGATCCAACGCGATGGCGGCGACGAAAGCGGACAGGCGGGCGGTGACGTCCATGGCGGTTTCTCCCGGGAAGCGCGGCATGCAGTCTCGCGCAAATCCGCTTCTCGGCAAGGCCCCGCCCTTCATCGCGCCGCCCGGTCATGCCAGCCTGGGGGTATGCGCATCCATATCCAGAACCCTCCCGACGATCCCGCGTTCACCATCACGCCGGCGCTGTGGGCCGCGGCCGCGGCCCGCGCGGGCGCGGCCAGCGCCGGGCACGACGTCTCCTTCGCCGACCATCGCGCCGGCTTTGCCGCCGCGATCGGCGATGCGGAGGCGCTGATCGGTGACAAGGACGTGCTGCGCGCCTTGCTACCGGCTCCGGCGCCGCTTCTGCGCCTGGTGTTCGTCACCAATGCCGGGGTGGATAATCTCGCCCCGTTCGACTGGCTGCCGCCGGGCGCGCTGCTGCTCAACAACCGCGGCACGCACGCGCGCAAGGCCGGTGAATTCGGTCTGATGGCGGTGCTGATGCTGGCGAGCGGCATCCCCGCCATGGTCACCGACCAGCGCGCCGGACGCTGGCACAAACGCTGGGGGCGCGGCGTTGCCGGCACGCGGCTGACCGTGGTCGGCCTCGGCGCGCTGGGCGGCGCGATCGCGGCCGAGGCGAGCCGGCTCGGCATGGTGGTGACCGGCGTGCGCGCCCATCCGGCCCCGCATCCGCATTGCGCGCGCGTGGTAGGCACGGCGGCGCTGGATTCGGTGCTGCCCGAGACCGACTGGCTGGTGCTTGCCTGCCCGCTGACACCGGCGACACGGGGTCTGTTGGACCGGCGGCGAATCGGGAAGCTGCCGCCCCGGGCCGGGGTGGTGAATATCGGCCGCGGCGCCCTGCTGGATCAGGTGGCGTTGTGCGATGCGCTGGACGCGGGGCTGCTGTCCGGTGCGGTCCTGGATGTGTTCGACCCCGAGCCGGTTCCGCCCGGCGACCGGATCTGGACCACGCCCAATCTGATCGTCTCCCCGCACACCGCGGCTGACGATCCCGCGACGTATTTGCCGTACAGTCTGGACATCTTCTTCGCCAATCTGGCCGCGCTGGCAGCCGGGCAGGAGCCGCCGACGCGGGTTGACCCCGCTTCCGGGTATTGACCGCGCGCCCCACCCGGGGCTAAGCAACCGGTTCCGAGTGGCGACCCCGGTTGCGGGGCCGTCCCCTTTGGCGCATATCCATGGGAACCGACTGGGTCGGTGGTGCCGTCTTGCGGCCCGCCGGTCCGGGCAGACAGAGAACGAGGTAGCGGCGTGGCGCGTATCGCGGGGGTGAACATCCCCACCAACAAGCGGGTGACCATCGGACTCCGGTATATCTACGGCATCGGCCCGACCAAGGCCGCCGAGATCTGCTCCAAGCTGTCCATCCCCGACGATCGGCGGGTGAACCAGCTTTCGGATGACGAAGTTCTGCGTCTCCGGGAGACGATCGACCGTGAGTATCGCGTGGAAGGCGATCTGCGCCGCGAAACCGCGATGAACATCAAGCGATTGATGGATCTTGGCTGCTATCGCGGCCTGCGCCATCGCCGCGGCCTGCCGGTGCGCGGTCAGCGCACCCATACCAACGCCCGCACCCGCAAGGGCAAGGCGGTGGCGATCGCCGGGAAGAAGAAGGTCACCAAGTAGCCGGCTGCGTTCCCGACCCGCCTCGCCCTATTTCCAGACAGGAACCTCTCTCTCATGGCGAAACCCGCCGCCGCCGCGCGCCCCCGTCGTAAGGAGCGCAAGAATATCATTGCCGGGGTCGCCCATGTGGCGGCCACGTTCAACAATACCGTGGTGACCATCACCGATGCCCAGGGCAACGCGATCGCCTGGTCCTCGGCCGGAAGCCAGGGGTTCAAGGGCAGCCGCAAATCCACCCCGTATGCCGCCCAGGTTGCCGCCGAAGACGCAGGCCGCAAGGCACGCGAGCACGGAATGGAGACGCTGGAGATCGAGGTCAGCGGCCCCGGCTCGGGCCGCGAAAGCGCGTTGCGTGCCCTGCAGACCGTCGGTTTTTCCGTGACTGCGATCCGCGACACGACGCCCATTCCGCATAACGGCTGCCGCCCGCGCAAGCGCCGCCGCGTCTGAAACGGCCGGGCCTCGGCCCGGAATCGGCACGGCGGGCCGTGATCCGCCGATTAGACCATCCCGCCGCGCGCGCCCGCCCCCAGGCGTGCCCCGGCGAGGGGAAGGATCGAGAGACAGATGATGAGGCAGACCCAGGTCACCCAGCGGAACTGGCAGACTTTGATCAAGCCGGAGAAGCTCGAGGTCGAGCCCGGCGCCGACCCCGCGCGCATCGCCACCCTGGTCGCCGAGCCGCTGGAGCGTGGCTTCGGCATGACGCTCGGCAACGCGATGCGGCGGATCCTGCTGTCCTCGCTGCAAGGAGCGGCGGTGACCGCGGTGCAGATCGATGGCGTGCTGCACGAATTCAGCTCGATCCCGGGCGTGCGTGAAGACGTGACCGATATCGTGCTGAACATCAAGCAGTTGGCGCTGCGGATGCACGGCGAAGGCCCGAAGCGGATGGTGCTGACCGCCACCGGCCCGGGCGAAGTGCGCGCCGGACAGATCCAGGCCGGGCACGACATCGACATCATGAACCCTGAGCTGGTGCTGTGCACGCTGGATGACGGGGTGAAGCTCGGGATGGAGTTCACCGTCAACCTGGGCAAGGGCTATGTCGCCGCGGCCGAGAACCGGCCGGAAGACGCGCCGATCGGGCTGATCCCGGTGGACTCGATCTACTCGCCGGTGCGGCGCGTGTCGTACAAGGTGGACCCCACGCGCGTGGGCCAGCGCACCGATTTCGACAAGCTGCTGCTGACGGTGGAAACCAATGGCGCGGTCGGCCCCGAGGATGCGGTGGCGCTGGCCGCGCGCATCCTGCAGGAACAGCTGAAACTGTTCGTCAATTTCGAGGAACCGCAGCCGGCGCGGCTGGAAGAACCCGAAGACAACCTGCCGTTCAACCGCAATCTGCTGCGCAAAGTGGACGAGCTGGAATTGTCGGTCCGCAGCGCCAACTGCCTGAAGAACGACAACATCGTCTATATCGGCGATCTGGTGCAGAAATCCGAGCAGGAGATGCTGCGTACCCCCAATTTCGGACGCAAATCTCTGAACGAAATCAAGGAAGTGCTCGCCACCATGGGCCTTGGCCTGGGGATGGCGGTGCCGGGCTGGCCGCCCGAGAATGTCGAAGATATGGCCCGCCGCGCGGACGAGCCGTTCTGAACCCCCGGCGATAGCGAAGGAATCAAGATATGCGCCATGGCATCGCCGGACGGAAACTCGGCGTTACCTCCACCCACCGCCTTGCGATGTTCCGCAACATGGCGGTGGCACTGCTGAAGCACGAGCAGATCACCACGACCTTGCCCAAGGCCAAGGAATTGCGGCCGGTGACCGAGAAGCTGGTCACCCTGGGCAAGCGCGGCGGGATGCACGCGCGCCGCCAGGCCTACGCCCAGCTGCGCGACGCGAAGATCGTGGAGAAGCTGTTCGGCTCGCTGGCCGACCGCTACCGTGAGCGCGCCGGTGGCTACACGCGCGTGCTGAAGGCCGGCATCCGCTACGGCGACGCGGCCAGCATGGCGGTGATCGAGCTGGTGGACCGCGATCCGCTGGCAAAGGGACAGGATTCCGGGCCGCCGCAGAACCTGGGCCGGGAAGACGACGAGGCGCCGGATCAAGCTGCCGCGGCGTAGTTGGCGACGCGACGCGACGCCATCATGGCCGGGATCAACCCGGCCATGATGTGCGGCTGTCGAGCCGGTATTACCCGCCCAGATTAACCACGACCACGCGCCGGTTGCGCGCCTCAGGCGTCTGCGGGGGCGTCGAAACCGCCAACCCCTGCTCACCCATGCCGACCGCGGTCAGGCGTGCGCCCGGGACCGAATACCGGTCCTCGAGATACTGCGCCACCCGGCGCGCCCGCAGCTGCGACAGCGCCAGGTTGCCGGCGGCGGTGCCCACCGTGTCGGTATGACCCTCGATCCGGAAGTGATCGCCAGCCAGTTTCGGGTTGTTCAGCGCCTTGCCCAGCGCGTCCAGCGTCTGCCGCGCCTGCGGCGTCAACGCGGCGGACCCGGTGGCAAAATCGACTGTCAGGCTGACCGAGGCGGGGCGGCTCACCGCGGCCGGTGCCGCTGCGGGCGCGGCAGACCCGTGCACGATGCGAATCCCGCGTGTCGTGACCGGGCCGCCCGGCATGGGCGTCAGACCCTTCACGATCTGGTCTGGGGTGGGCGGGGTCGCCAGCGCCGGGCCGATCAGTCCGATCGTCACCACCGCGCCCGCAAGTATCGGGACAATACGCATTGATTTCTCCCCTTGACGCGCATTCACGTCGCCCGTGTAGCATGTTTCGGCCTCGTACGCGGCGCGATTGTACCCGGCCAGGTTTCGCCGCCTTTCCGCCGCCGCTTACCAGCCGGTAGGCCTGGGGGTGACACCGCATCCGCCACGTCGCATCCTGCACCCGTCATCACAACGGGAAGGAGGGAATCTGATGCCCCACGGGTCTATGCTGGAAGGGAAAGTGGCGATCGTCACCGGCGCGGGTCGCGGGATCGGCCGCGCAATCGCGCTCGCGATGGCATCCGAGGGCGCCAAGGTCGTGGTAAACGACCTCGGCGCCGCGGTCACGGGCGAAGGTGCCGATGCCACCCCCGCGCAACAGGTCGTGGCCGAGATCGAGGCCGCACAGGGTCAGGGCGCGGCCGTAGCGAACGCCGATTCGGTGGCCGACTGGGAAGCCGCCCAGCGCATCGTCGCCACCGCGATCGACCGCTACGGGCGCATCGACATCGTCGTGAACAATGCGGGCATCCTGCGCGACCGCATGTTCCACTACATGAGCCCGGAGGAATTCGACGCCGTCATCAAGGTGCATCTGTACGGCGCGTTCTACGTCTCGCGCGCGGCGGTGACGCATTTCCGCAAGCAGGAGAGCGGCGCATTCGTGCATATGACCTCCACCTCCGGGCTGATCGGCAGTGTGGGGCAGGTGAACTATGGTGCGGCGAAGCTGGCGATCGCCGGGTTGTCGCGCAATATCGCAATGGACATGCAGCGCTACAAGATTCGTTCCAACTGCATCGGCCCGCACGCGTTCAGCCGCATGATCGAGACGGTGCCGGGGCAGTCGGAAGAACAGATGAAGACGCGGGCGGCCAAGACCCGGCCGGATCAGGTGGCGCAGCTCGCGACCTTCCTGGCGACCGATGCCGCGCGCGAGATCTCGGGGCAGATTTTCGGCGCCCGCGGCAACGAGATCTATCTGTATTCGCAGCCGCGTCCGGTCCGCATCATGCACCGCGGCGACGGCTGGACGCCGGAGAAGATGGAACAACATCTGCTGCCCGCAATCCGCTCCGGCCTGACGCCGCTGGAACGCACGCGGGACGTGTATAACTGGGATGCTATCTGATCCGCTCGCCGACCGGTTCGCGCTGTACAGCGCGAACCGGCTGAAACTGGGCCTGTTCGGCGCCAACTGCTCCTCCGGCCGCGCGGTCACGACGCTGCCGGAACGCTGGAGCGGCAGCTGGAACGACAACCTGGCCCTGGCGCGCATGGCCGAGGCCGCCGGGCTGGAGTTCCTGCTGCCGGTCGGGCGCTGGCGCGGCTATGGCGGACGCACCGATTACCAGGGTGAGACGCTGGAGACCGTGACCTGGGCAACCGGCCTGCTGGCCGCGACCGAGCGGATCACCGTGTTCGGGACGGTTCACGCGCCGCTGATCCATCCGCTGGTCGCGGCCAAGCAGTTCGTTACTGCCGATCATATCGGCCGCGGCCGCTTCGGGCTGAACGTCGTCTGCGGATGGAACGCCGACGAGTTCGAGATGTTCGGCGCCGAACTCCGCGCCCATGACGATCGTTACACCTATGCCGGAGAATGGCTGGAAGCGGTGACCCGCGCCTGGGGGAACGAAGAAAGCTTCGATCTGGACGGCGCGTCGCTGCGGCTGCGCGGGGTGCGGGCGAAACCGAAGCCCTATGGCGGGACACGGCCGGTGGTGATGAACGCAGCCGCCTCACCGGCCGGGCAGGCGTTTGCGTTGCGCTGGTGCGACGCGCTGTTTTCGATGACCTCGCTCGGCACGCTCGACGAGTTCGCCGCGCATATCCGCGCCGTGACCGGACAAGCCCGCGCGCTGGGCCGGTCGATCGACGTCTATACCGTGGCGGTGGTGACCTGCCGACCGACCCGGGCCGAGGCCGAGGCCGCGTATCGACACGCCATGATCGATCACGCCGACTGGGACGCGGTGGACGCGATCCTGGCGATGCGCGGCGTGACGCGCGCGAGCCACCCGGATTTCGAACGCCACCGCCAGCACCAGGTGAACGGCCTGGGGGGCCTGCCGATCATCGGGGATCCGGACGATGTGGCCGCGATCCTGGCACGGCTGGGAGAGATGGGGACGCGCGGGGTCGCGATCTCGTTCGTGAACTACCTGGAGGAGCTGCCGCTGTTCCGCGACGCGGTGCTGCCGCGGCTGGCGCGGATGGGATGGCGGGCAGCAGCCTGACGCGCCAGCGGCTTCATTTCGCCAGATTCAATTTGTTCGCGATATCATCGTTGAACAGCTTCAGGAGCTAATCCGTTGCCGTGCCCCACGGCGCCGTGGCCAGGGTGGTGGGCGTGAACCGGACGCGCGGCTTGTCATCGATGTTGATCTCCGACGCGGCCCCGGTCTTCACGTAGGCGTCATAGGTCGTCACGGAGCAGTCCTCCTTCGCCATCGCCAGCAGGAACGCTTTGTGCTGTGGGTATTTTGGCGTACTCGATCACGCGTGGTCTGTTGATCTTGTTCTTCATCAGGCGGGAGAACGCGTTGAGGTCGCCGCGGGCCTTGATCGCGCCGAACATCACCTTCGTCTCGACCTGGGCGGACTTGTCATTCTCTCCCGCCGCGGCCTGACCGAGCACCTGCTCGCATGCCTCGCCGGTCTCGCGCAGCGCGACGGCCGCTTTCCGGGCGGCTTCCTTGTCGTCGGCATCCACCGCCTTGTCGAACGCCGCGATGGCCGAGGTCAGGCCCGACCGCTTGTCGAAGACTTTGAGGAATTTCTCGCTCGGCTTGTTCTGGCCGTGGCCTTCTCGAAATTGGCCTTGATGGTCTTCCACGCCTTCTCGAACGAAGTGATCGCCGTCCGAACCTGCTTGCCGCAAGTGCGATTGCTGCGGAATGGCATCGCACCGCCTCCGCCCGATCCATCGCGGCATCGGCCACGCGGATGCCGCCAACGCAGACCGAGGGGGAGATTCCGTCCGGCCCAACCGGCGGGATAACGAGAGGCATCCCCGGGATGGCCTAAGAGAAGAATGTTTTCGCTATTTTCCTGGGCATATTGCCCATTCGAGAAAAATCCTTTTCTTATCTGGGTGTCAGCCCCCCTCCCCCCATGATCCCGATCACCCTCGACCCCTCCCAGCTCCGCCTCGCCGTCGCCGGTCACGGCCCAGCCGCGGATCGTCGCCGCGCGCGGCTGCGCAACGCCGGCGCGTCGCTCATCCCCCTGCCCGTCCCCCTGCCCGCCGACCCGGTGGCCTGGCCGGAGCTGGACGTCCTGTGGATCGCCGATGTTGCCGATGCCGAGGCCGCGCGCCTCGCCGCCATCGCCCGCGCCAGACGCATCCTGGTCAATGTGGAGGACCGCCCGGCCTTGTGCGATTTCCGCAACACGGCCGAGCTGCGCCGGGGCGATCTGTTGATCGCGGTGTCCACCGGCGGCGCATCGCCCGGGCTGGCCGGCGCGATCCGCGACCGCATCGGCGCGCTGTTCGGCCCGGAATGGGCCGGGCGCCTGGACGCGCTGCGCGCTCGCCGGGAAGCCTGGCGGGCCCTGGGTACCCCCCTGCCCGCCCTCGCATGTCTGACCCGCCAAGCGATTGCCGCAGCCGGATGGCTGGCATGATCGCGCTGAGCCAGGCCGCCGGCCGCCTGACCGCACCCGACTTCGCCCGCGGCAGCGTCTGGCTGGCCGGCGCCGGCCCGGGCGATCCGGGGTTGTTGACCCTGCATGCGCTCCACGCGCTCGGCACCGCCGACGTGGTGCTGCATGATGCGCTGGTCGCCCCCGAGATTCTCGCTCTGGCCGCCACGCCGCGCCGGATCGCGGTGGGCAAACGGGCGGGCGGGATGCGCACGCCGCAGCTGCGGATTAACCAGCGCCTAATCGCGCTGGCACGCCAGGGGCTGCGCGTCCTGCGCCTCAAAGGCGGCGATCCGCTGGTGTTCGGCCGCGGGTCCGAGGAAGCGCTGGCACTGGTCGCGGCCGGAATCCCGTTCCGCATCGTCCCCGGGATCAGCGCCGGCATCGGCGGCACGGCAGCTGCCGGGATCCCGCTGACCCATCGCGGCCTGGGGCGATCCGTCGCATTTGTCACCGGACATGATTCCCATGGCGGAATGCCGCTGGACCTGGACCTGGCCGCGCTGTCGCGTGGCGCCGAGGTGCTGGTGTTCTACATGGCGTTGCGTCAGGCCGGCCCGATCGCCGCGGCCCTGATCGCTGCCGGGCGGGACCCGGATGCACCGATCATGTTCGTGGCCAATGCCACCACCGCGCGCCAACGCGTGACCGAGGCGCGCCTGGCGACCGCCGGCGCGGTCGCCGCCACCTTGCCGCCCGCCCCTACGCTGATCGTGACCGGCCCGGTCCTGGCGCTGCGGCCGATCCTCGCGCCGCTGCTGGACGCCACGCCGATGACGCTGGCGGCGCAAGCCGCTGCCCTGACCGCCTGAGGAGACCACCTATGTCCGCCCCCGCCCTTGCGCCCATCGCGCCCGAGCTTCTGGCCCCGCTGGACACAATGCTGCATGCCGCAAGCCCGGAGCAGCTGACCTGGCTTGCGGGCTACGTCTCCGGGTTCCGCGCCGCCGGGGCGCCGCGCGCCGTCGCCCCACCGGTCGCCCCACCGGCCGCCCCACCGGCGACCCGCACGCCCCTGACCATTCTTTACGCTACCGAATCGGGCAATTCCGAAACCCTGGCGAACGCCGCCCGCAAGGCCGCGCAGCGCCTGGGCTTCGCCCCCCGGTTGCGCGACATGGCCGATGCCACCGTGGCCGAGCTGGCGAGCGCGGGCCAAATGCTGGTGATCGCCTCTACCTGGGGCGAGGGCGATCCGCCGCAGCGCGCCGAAGCCTTCTACGCCGCGCTGCTGGCCGCCGACGCGACGCGCCTGCCCGGGCTGCGTTTCGCCGTGCTGGCGCTGGGCGATCGCGCCTACGCCAATTTCTGCGAGACCGGCCGGCGCATCGACGCGCGTCTGGTGGAACTGGGTGCGCAACGGGTGCGCCCGATCGAGGAATGCGATCTGGACTACGCCGCCCCCGCGCGGGCCTGGACCGAGGCCAGCCTGGCCACGCTGGCGCCCGCCTCGGAAGCCGCCGCTTCGGACGCCGCCCTCTCGGAAGCGGCCGTCATCCGCGTCGATTTCGCCCGCGCGCCGGCCACCGAGGACGGGCCGAGCGCGGCCGCGGTTGAGATCACCGAACGGGTGCGGCTGAACTCCTCGCGCTCCACCGCCGAGAACTGGCATGTGGAAGTGTCGCTGGAAGGAACCGGGCTGCGCTACGAACCGGGCGACGCGATCGGTATCGCGGCGCGCAACGATCCTGCGCTGGTGGCCGGGATACTGGACCAGACCGGACTGCGCGAAGACGCCGCGCTGGCCGCGGCGCTGATTGATCGCTTCGATATCACCACGCTGACTCCACCTCTGATCGCCGCCTATGCCGGGCTGAGCGGGGAGAAGCGGGCGCGCGACATCGCCGCCGACCCGGTATTCGCGCGCGAACGCCAGCTGATCGACCTGCTGACCGCCGCCCCGGCCCGGCTGACCTCGGCACAACTCACCGGGCTGCTGCGGCCCTTGCCGCCGCGGCTCTATTCGGTGGCCTCGGCGCCGGAGGCGGTGGGCCCGTCCGCACATCTGCTGGTGGCGGCGGTGCGCTGGCAGGCGCAGGGGCAGGCGCGATCGGGGGTGGTCTCCGGCGATCTGGCGGACCGCCGCGCGGTGGGCGAGCGGTTGTTGGTGCACGTGAAGCCGAACCCGCATTTCCGCCTGCCGGAAGACCCCGATCGCCGCATCGTGATGATCGGTCCCGGCACCGGCGTTGCCCCGTTCCGTGGGTTTCTGCAACGGCGCGAGGCCGCCGGCGCGCGCGGGCCGTCCTGGCTGTTCTTCGGTGCGCGCCAGTTCACGCATGATTTCCTGTATCAGCTGGAATGGCAGGATTGGTTGAAATCCGGTGTGCTGTCGCGGATGGATGTCGCGTTTTCGCGCGATCAACCGGAAAAGATCTATGTCCAGGATCGGCTATGGGAACAGCGCGACGCGCTGTGGCGGTGGCTGGACGACGGGGCCGTTGTCTATGTCTGCGGCGACGCAAAGGCGATGGCGCGCGACGTGCACGCGGCCCTGCTGCGGGTGATCGCGGACGGCGCGGGAACCGACGCCGACGGCGCCATCGCCTGGCTGCGGACCGCGCAGCGCGACGGGCGCTACAAGCGGGACGTGTATTGATGACGCGCGCCGACGACACCGCCGCGCTGCTGCGCGTGCTGATCCACGAGCGATTCGCGAACCGGATCGCGCTGGTCTCGGCGTTCGGCGCCGAAAGCGCGGTGCTGCTCCACATGACGGCCGCGATCGACCCGGCGCTGCCGGTGATCTTCCTCGATACCGAAAAGCTGTTTCCCGAGACGCTGGCCTATCGGGATCGGCTGGCCGCCCGGCTCGGGCTGCGCGATCTGCGCGTGGCGCGGCCGGACCCGGTGACGGCGATGGCGGCCGACCCAGTACAAGACCCGGACGGCTGCTGCGCGGCGCGCAAGACGGGCCCGCTGGACGCAGCGCTCGCGCCGTTCGACGCCTGGATCAGTGGACGCAAGCGGTTCCAGGGCGGCGATCGCTCGGCGCTGGAGGCGGTGGAGTTCGGCGCCGACTGGCGCATCAAGATCAACCCGCTGGCCGGGTGGTCGGCAGCCGATATCGCCGCCTATTTCGACCACTTCGATCTGCCGCCGCACCCGCTGGTGGCGCGTGGGTTCCGCTCGATCGGCTGTGCCCCCTGCACCCGCGCGGTGCGCGCGGACGAGGATCCGCGCGCCGGCCGCTGGGACGGGCTGGCGAAGACCGAATGCGGCATCCACCGCTCCCCTGCGTTCCGCGACAAGGTGCCGGCATGACCAATGTTTCCCGTAACGAGATTATCAAGGCGGACAGCCGCGGGCTGCGCGGCTCGATCGCCGATGGCCTGGCTGATGCCGTCACCGGCGCGATCGCCGAGGACGACACGCAGCTGACCAAGTTCCACGGCATCTACCAGCAGGACGACCGCGACCTGCGCGCGGAACGGATGAAGACGCGGATGGAAAAGGCGTTCAGCTTCATGGCCCGGCTGCGCGTGCCGGGCGGCGTGCTGACGCCAGCGCAGTGGCTGGCGATGGAGGCGATGGCGCGCGACCGCGGCAACGGCACCTTGCGCCTGACCACGCGGCAGACAATCCAGTTCCACGGCATCATCAAGTCGAACCTGCGGCCTGCGATCCAGGAGATCAATGCGGCGATGCTGGACACGATCGCCGCTTGCGGGGACGTGAACCGCAATGTGATCTGCACGCCGAACCCCGCCAGCGCCATCCATGCCGAGGCGCTGGCGACCGCGCACGCGCTGAGTGCCCATCTGCTGCCGAAATCGCGCGCCTGGCACGAGATTTTCATCGACGGCGCACCCGTCGCCGGCGGCGACGCGGAGGACGAGCCGATCCTGGGCCGCACCTATCTGCCGCGCAAGTTCAAGATCGCGATCGCGATTCCGCCCTATAACGACGTGGACGCGTTCGCCCACGAACTCGGCCTGATCGCGATCGAAGCGGGCGGCGCGATCGCGGGCTACAACGTGGCGGTGGGCGGCGGCATGGGCATGACCCATGGCGAGCCGGACACATTCCCCCGCACCGGCGATCTGATCGGGTTCTGCACGCCGGATCAGGTGCTGGCGGTCGCCGAACACGTGGTCACGGTGCAGCGCGACTTCGGCGACCGCGCCGATCGCAAACACGCGCGGTTGAAATACACCATCGAACGGATCGGCCTGGCGACGTTCCGCGCCGAGTTGGAACGCCGGCTGGGATTTGCGCTGGCCGCACCTCGGGCATTCACGTTCACGCGCTCGGGCGATCCGTCCGGCTGGATCACCGGCGCGGACGGGCGGTGGCATTTTGCTCTGTTCGTGGAGAACGGGCGCGTGGCGGGTCCGCTGCTGGCCGGGCTGCATGCGGTGGCAGAGGCGCATGACGGGCGCTTCATCCTGACACCGAACCAGAATCTGCTGATCGCGGATATCGCTCCGGAGCGGCGCGCGGCGATCGCGGCGATCCTGGCCGCGCACAGGCTGGATGCCGCCCCCTCCGCGCTGCGCCGCAATGCCATGGCCTGCGTGGCGCTGCCGACCTGCGGCCTCGCGCTGGCCGAAAGCGAGCGCGCGCTGCCCGGGCTGATCGACGGGTTGGAAGCGGATCTGGCCGAAATGGGGTTGGGGGACGACGAGATCACGATCCGCATGACCGGTTGCCCGAACGGGTGTGCGCGGCCCTATCTGGCCGAGATCGGGTTGGTGGGCGTGAAGCCGGGCTTGTACAACCTGTATCTGGGCGGCGCGTTCGACGGCACCCGGCTGTCGAAACTGTTCCGCCGTGACATCGGACCGGACGCAATCCGGGCCTGCCTGCGCCCGTTATTCGCTGCCTACGCAGCGCAGCGCGCCCCGGGCGAGCATTTCGCCGACTACGTCATTCGCGCCGGCGCGATCGCCGCCACCACCGCGGGCAACCGCTTCCACGAAGACCTGCCGGCCGAGCTGGCCGCCTGAACCCGGAGAAGCGCCGATGAGCGTCGGACTTGCGGTGATCTACAGCCTGTTGCATGTGACTTGGCAACGCGTGGCGCGGTACGCGCGCCGGACCCCGGCGGCGGCCGGCATGGGAGGCATGGCATGAGCGAGGCGAAACCCCTGGTGCTCGATCGTCCACATCGCGGGCGCATCTACGACAGCATCGCCGAGACCATCGGCAACACGCCGCTGGTCCGTATCCCGCGCATCTGCGCCGAGGAAGGGGTGCGCGCCGATATCTGTCTGAAGCTGGAGTTCTTCAACCCGATCGCTTCGGTGAAGGACCGGATCGGGGTCAACATGATCCTGGAGATGGAAGCCGATGGGCGGCTGCGCCCGGGCGGGACGATCATCGAACCCACATCGGGCAACACCGGCATCGGCCTGGCGTTCGTCGCCGCCGCGCGCGGCTACCGGCTGATCCTGACGATGCCGGAATCCGTCTCGGTCGAGCGGCGCAAGATGCTGCGGTATCTGGGCGCGGAAGTGGACCTGACGCCGCGCGAGAAGGGGATGAATGGCGCGATCGCGCGCGCCGAGGAACTGCTGGCGGCGACACCCGGGGCGGTGATGCCGAACCAGTTCGCCAACCTGGCGAACCCGGCGATCCATCGTCGCACCACGGCCGAGGAAATCTGGTACGATACCGCGGGCGAGGTGGACGCGATCGTCTCCGGCGTCGGCACCGGCGGCACCCTGACCGGCTGCGCGCAGGCGCTGAAGCCGCGCCGGCCGGGATTGAAAATCTTCGCGGTAGAGCCTGAGGCGTCCCCGGTGCTGTCGGGCGGCAAGCCCGGCCCGCACCCGCTGCAGGGGCTCGGGGCCGGATTCGTGCCCGCAGTGCTGGAGACCGGATTGATCGACGAGGTGATCAAGGTCGGCAACGAGGAAAGCTTCGCCGCCTCCCGTCGGCTCGCACGGACCGAGGGGATCCCGGTGGGGATCTCCTCCGGCACCGCGCTGGTGGCGGCGTTGCAGGTCGGCAAGCGGGCGGAGTTCGCCGGCAAGCGGATCGTGGTGATCATTCCGTCCTTCGCCGAGCGCTACATCACCACGGCGCTGTTCGAGGGGTTATAGGCCGCGCCTCAGAACGCCTGATCCCACGGCTCCGGCAGCAGCGCATACCCGCCGCCGCGGCGGACGATATGGGCGAAGCCGGGGAAATGCACATGCATCCCGGCGATCAGCAGCCGATCGCTTGCGGCCATGTCCAGCGCACGCCGGCGGGTGGCGATCGCCGCGTGCATATCGGTGTCGAACTCGATCGCGACCTCCGGATGTTCCACCTGGATGTCGGGGACGTGGACGATGTCGCCCCAGATCAGCAGCTGTTCGTTGCCCGACGCGATCCGGTAGCCGGTGTGGCCGGGCGTGTGGCCGTGCAGCGGGACCGTGGTAACGCCGGGAAACACTTCCTGGCCCGCCGCGGTGAAGACGTCCATGCGGTCGGTGTACGGCGCGGTCTGTTCGCGGGCGCACTGGAAATACAGCTTGCGGGCGCGTTCGCTCGCCCGCTCCATCGCCGCATCGTCGTGCCAGTGCTTCGGTTCATTGGCGTGGACCACCAGGCGGGCGTTGGGGAAGCGGCGCGCGCCGGTGGCCGGGTCCGATAAGCCGGCCGAATGATCCGGGTGCATATGGGTCAGCAACACCGCCTCGATATCCGCCGGGTCGATGCCGGCCGCGCGTAGGTGGTGCGGCAGCTTGCCGGCCGTGGGTTGCAGATAATTGCCGGACCCGGTCTCGATCAGTGCCAGGCGGCCGGCGGAATGGATCGCGAAACAGTTGACCGCGGTGCGCCGGCCGGGGCGGAACTGGGCGGCGAGCTGGCGGTCTGCCTCGGCGGGTTCGATGTTGCGCAGAACATCGGTGCTGCCGTCCAGGTAGCCGTCCGAGAGCGCGGTGACCACGATCTCGCCGATGCGGCGGTGATAGACGCCGGGAATCTGGTGTGGGGGGGGCGTGGGCATGATGGTCTCCGCTGCAAAGCCGGGCCAGGGATAGCACCGGGCCCGGCTGCGCAGAAGGGCGCGGTCAGTTGCGGAGATGCACCGTCAGATCGAACGTGACCGGATGGCGTGGCATGTCGCCCTGAAACGGCGGCAGATTCGTGGCGCGCACCGCGGCCAAAGCGGCGCGATCGATCGGACCCACGCCGGAGGAGCGTGCGACAGATACGGCGATTACCCGCCCATCCGGCGCCACCCGGATCGCCACGACCACACGACCGGAAAGATGCATCATCCGCACCGACTCCGGCACCACCAGGCGGGCCTGAACGCGGGCGTTCAACTCAGCCGCATAGCGCATTACCGCGCTGGCGACCTCGGCAGCGGAGGGGGCGGGCGGTGCCACTGGCGCGGGGGGCGGTGGCGGCCGGCTGATATGCGGGCGTGGCGCCTGCGGACGCGGCTTCGGGCGCGGGCGCGGCGGCGCCTTGCGCGGTGGCGGCGGGGGGAGCGGCGGTACCGGCTTGGGCGGTGGCGGCTTCGGTTTTGGCAGCGGCGGCGGCGGCTTGGGCGGCGGCAGCTTCTGCGGCGGCGGTCTCGGTTTCGGCAGCACCATCGAAAGCCGGATCGGTCGCGGATGCGCGGCCACAACCGCCCCCGTGCGACCAGCGAAACGGATCACCGCGGCGCCCAGCGCAATCTCGATCACCAGCGCGGCAAGCACCGCCAGCGCGCGGCTGCGAGCGGGCCGCAGCAGCTCCAGGCGCTGCGGAACGGGCCCGGGTCGCGCCCCGGGCGGCAGGTGGCGGCGCGACACCTGGATCAGGATTTCGCGGGCGCAGCGGGGACCAAATGGGCCGCGACGCCGATATCGCTCACGCCCGCGGCGCGGGCGGCGTCCATCACCGTGATGAAATACTGGAACGCGACCTTGCGGTCGGCGGCGATCGTCACCTCGGTCTTGTCCGGGTCGCCATCGGCGACAAGCAGCGACGTCAGCGCCGCGGGCGACAGGGGGACGCCCTTTACCCGGATCGTGCCATCGCGCAGCAGATTCACGGTGATTTTCGGATGCGGCAGGTGCTGCGCCTGGGTTGATTGCGGCAGCTGCATCGTTACGCCCGCGTCGGGAATCATCTGCAGGGTCACGATGATGAAGAACACCAGAAGGAAAAGCATCACATCGATCATCGGGATGATCTCGATGCGGGCCTTGCGGGGCTCAAAATAACGCATCCCCATGGTCTACTCTCCGGCCACGGCGTGCAGGGTGCGCGTCTGGGTCTCGGCGCGGGTCGGCACCGGCACGGCAATGCGGTTCAGCACCATGGTCTTGAGCGTGTCGAGCTGCAGCACCACCAGCCGTACCCGGTTCGACAGCCCGTTGAACGCGGTCAACCCGATCAGCGCGATGAAGATGCCGCACGCCGTTGCAAGCAGCGCATCAGCAACGCCGCCGGTAATCGCCGTCGGCGCGTGGCCTGGCGCGGCCAGGACCGAAAATGCATGGAACATGCCGAGGATGGTGCCAAACAGTCCGAGCAGCGGCGACAAAGTCACGATCGTGTCAAGCACCCAGAGCCCGCTGTCGATCCGCGGCGCCAGGAGCATGATCGTTTCGTCCAGCCGCCCAGCCAGCGCCGCGCTGGGCAGGCCGAGATGGATCCGCGCGGTGCCGAGCAACGCCGCCTCCGGCAGTTTGCCGGCCTCGTGCTCGAGCCCGGTGAGTTCCGCCGCGCCGAGGGCTTCGTGCCCGGCCACGCGGCGCACCAGCCGGTCGCCGGCCAGGATGGTACGACGGAGGAACCAGAACCGGTCGAGGATGACGGCGAGCGCCACCAGCAGCAGCAACGCCAGAACATATAGGACGCCATCCGAGTAATTGGCGAGATGGACCAGATAGGCGAGACTCATGTTGCGCGCGCTCCGCGACGGTTGTGACGAACGAGACCTAGCGCTCGCGCTGGCCGTCGTGTGTGAAGGATATGTGACCGGAGCACGGCCCATCGCCGCCGTCAGAAGCGGAACCCGACCGACCCGTAGATGGTGAACGGCGCGCCGGGATAGGCCAGAAGATACCCCCCGGTCGGCGTGCCATAATACCCGCCCGAGGACACGTATTCATAGATGTTGTATTGCTTATCTAAAACGTTCAACGCGGTCAGTTTCAGGTCCATGTATTTGGTACCCCACCCGCCGGGCAGATGCAGTGGCACCGTCGCCTTCACCGCCAGATTCAGCGTGCCATAGCCCGGCATGGTCTGGCTGCTCGGCGCGCCGGTGGTGTTGTCGAAAATATGTTGACTTCCCACGAACTGCACCCAGGCGCGTGGTTGCACCAGGACATGATGCACCAGCAGATCGTAGTAGCCGCCCACGTTGAAAGTGGAGTCCGGGACGTAGGCCACCGGCGATCCGTTATAGCTGACTCCGCCGGTAATATAGCTGGTATATTTTGCCCCCTCGAGTGTGGCGTTCGCGAAAACGTGCAGCTGGTAGATTGGATTGTCATCCAGGAACAGATTAACCCCGTTATAGATCGATGTGCCATTGGCCGAGATCGTGTTGCCGCTGGCCAGCGTGGTATCGATTTCCTGGGAGGCATAGCGCAAGTGGAAATATGCCGCGCCGAACAGGAAATGCCGCAACGGACCAAAATGCCGCACGCGCGTCTTGAATCCCAACTGGTAATATTGCGCCAGCGCCAGATGATAGGTCGTTGGATCGACCGATTGGAACAACCCACCGCCGCCGCCCATACTGGGTGCGCGCGTGCTTTCCTGGTAGCCGCCATACAGCGTGAGCCAGGGTAGTGGATTCAGGCTGATATCCAGCGAGGGCTCGACCGCCTGACGCATCTCGGAGGCATCGCAGGACGCCCCCTGGTCCTTGGCGTTTCCCGCGGTGCTGGCGCCGGTGATCGGGCATTGCGAGGACAGCGAAACCCCGGGCGCGAGGCCGAAATCCTGGGTCGCGTTGTTCGAATAGCCCACGCTGTAGGTGACGAAGCGGATCCCCGGGGTGATGTGCAGCATCGGGATCGGGTTGATGTCGTCCTGCAGGAACAGCGCGAAATCGTCCTGGTTGTAGTAGGATGAGCGTATCTTGCCGCCGATATTCACGATTGCCTTGTTGCCGCCATCGGCGGGATTGAAGAAATCATTGCGGCTGTTGTAAAGCGTGTGGATGTAATACAGTCCGGCGTTCACGGTGTTGAACGGCAGCGTCTCGGTCAGCCAGATCTTGTCGCCGAAAACATTGGTATGCGGGCTGTTCCACTCGTTCTGCTGCGGCCCCAGATTATACACGTCGGTCAACCGCGAATGGGTCCGCGCGATATGCATGTACCACATCAGGTTGTGCAGCGTCGTGGTATCGTCAAGATGCAGGTCCAGGCGCGAATACGCCAATAGCATCTCGTTGAAGTCTTTTTTGTCGTAGCTGGCGAAGGGCAGCGTGCTGTAGAAGCCGGAACTCTGCTGGCTGTACAGCGGCGCACCCGCCACCCCGGTTGTGGTGATCGCCGGATTGGCCGCGACCGGGATCACCTGCGCTCGATAACCGCCCGAGCGCGCGTTATACACGCCGACCGAAAAATCGCCGAACGAAAACGTCTTCACCGTCTTGGCGAAGATCGCGTAATCCTCGGACGGGTTCTGGAACCCATCGGGCGCCTGACGGAAGCTGTTGCCATTGCCGAACCCGCCGGCCAGCACCGTGGACCAGCCATGCCAGGCGCCGGTGCGCAGGCTGAACGACAGGTTCTTCTGGTCGTAGCTGCCGTAGGACATCTCCAACGATCCACCCGGCGCCAAGCTCGGCTGGATCGGCGTAAACTCCACCGAGCCACCGACGTTACTGTACCACCGATCCGCCGCGTTCCCCGGGCCATAAGTGATGTTGGTGTTCTGGATCATCCCCATCTGCGGCAAGGTCGGCGACTGCCACAGCGAAGTTGCCGGATCGACGATCGGCACCCCGTCGAAGGTGATACCCAACGAGCCGTTATCGGTATGCCCGCCATACCCGCCCCAGCCCTGGTTCACCCCGTTGATCGTGACGGTGTATTTCGTCGCTCCCGAGTTCCCGTAGCCGACCACGTTGGCGCCCGGCGCGTAGGACAGCACCTGCGCCGCGCCTCCCACCGGCCCGGCCTGGTCCATCTGCGCGCGGTTCAGCACGCGCACCGACTGGCTGGAGTGGAACACCTGCTTATGGGTGGGCTTTTGCGTGACCCCGGTGGCCGCCGCGGCAGCGCCGGTCGCGCTGACCTGGCCCGCATTGACCGCCGACTGGGCGTGTGCCGCCGCTGCGGCACCCAGCACAAGACCCGCCGCGGCGCTCGCCATAAGGCGGCGCCGGAAACCTGAATTCGCCTGCATCCCCGTCTCCCGTCGCGTTGTCGTACTCGACGGTCGATTATCGGGGAGCAGCGCGATGGTAAACCGCAATGAATACGTCAGTTCCGTGACACCTTTTGAAACATGGCGTCACAATCGGCAAGATTTCGATATATGAATGTCCGGCGACGTTATGATGACAGCAGCGGGTTCAGACGCCGCCCCACACCTCCTGGGCCACCTCCACGCACAGACGCAGCTTGGCCCATTGCTGTTCCTCCGACAGCAAATTGCCCTCCTCGGTGGAGGCGAAGCCGCATTGCGGGCTGATCGCCAGCTGCTCCAGCGGCAGGAACTTGCTGGCGGCCTCGATTCGCCGCTTGAGCTCGTCCTTCGTCTCCAGCACGCCGGTCTTGCTGGTCACCAAGCCCAGCACCACGATCTTGTGCCCGCGCGGGACGAAGCGCAGCGGCTCGAAGCCGCCGGCGCGTTCGGAATCGTATTCCATGAAATACGCATCGACGCCGATTCGGTTGAACAACACTTCGGCCACCGGCTCGTAGCCGCCGGAGGCGACCCAGGTGGAGCGGAAATTGCCACGGCAGAGATGCATCGACACGGTCATATCCGCCGGCCGCGCACCGATCGTGAAATTGATCAGCTCGGCATAGCGATCCAGCAACCCCTCGACATGCTCGCCGCGCGCGCGCAAGCCGGCGATCTGCTCGGGATCGCAAAGATAGGCGATATAGACCTCATCCAGTTGCAGATAGCGGCAGCCGGCGGCGGCGAAGGCGCCCACCGCGCCGCGATAAGCGGTGCCCAGATCGGCAAAGAACCGATCCAGATCGGGATAGGTGGCGCGATCGATCGCATCGCGCCCGCCGCGAAAATGCACCACCGATGGTGACGGGATGGTCTGCTTTGCGATCGCGGTCTTCACGTGGCCGGCGACAAAGCCGAAATCCTCGATCATGATCGGCTGGTCGTAGGCGATCGGCCCGTTCACACGCAGCGCATGCGGCAGGACCGCCCCCTTGAAGGCGATCTTCTGCTCGGGCTCGTACAGCTCCACCCCGCGCAGGGCGGACACGAAATCGTAATGCCAGTAGGCGCGGCG
>DAHWDR010000102.1:0-8124 GCA_027330745.1 Acetobacteraceae bacterium
TCACCGTCTCGACCGGAACGCCATCGGGCAAGGTCACGTCGCGCGCAAGCCGCGCGGCGATGTCTGCCGCCGTTTCCCGCCCACGCCCGGCGAGGCGCGCGGCCAGGATCGCGGCGGGCGCGGTGACGGCGATGACCCGGACCGGAAACCGCGAAGCGGCGTCCGCGATGACGGCGCGGGAGACATTGGCGATCACGATCCGGCCGCTTGCCAGGTCGGCTTCGATGTCCTCGGGGATGCCGTAGTCCAGCCCGTGTGCCCGCCAGCGCAGGGCGAAATTGCGGGTGGCGAATTCCGCGGCGGTCAGCGCCTCGTGCGCCTCGCCGCCGGCTTCGGCGGGGCGGGTGATCGCGCGGCGGACGAAACGATAGCGCGGGTCGTCGGCCAGCGCCGCGCGTGCCGCGTCCAGCAGGCTGTCCTTGCCGGCCCCGCTCGGTCCCACCACCAGGACCAGCATCGGGGCCTCAGTGTCCGGCGGCGGCGATCGTGGCCTGGATGCAGGCGGCGGCTTCCTCGCGCCCCGCCCAGCCGGTGACCTTCACCCATTTATCGGCTTCGAGGTCCTTGTAGCGCTCGAAGAAATGCTCGATCGCGGCGCGGGTGATGGGCGGCAGGTCGTCGATGGTTTCGATCGCGCTGTAATGCGGGTGGACGCGGTCGTGGGGGACGCAGATGATCTTCTCGTCCGGCCCCTTCTCGTCCTCCATGCGCAGCATCCCGATCGGGCGGGAGCGGACCACGGCGCCGGGCACGACCTGGGACGGGATCAGGACCAGCGCGTCCAGCGGATCGCCGTCTTCCGCGAGGGTGCCGGGGATGAAGCCGTAGGCCGCGGGATAGGCGGTCGCGGTGAACAGGAAACGATCGACGAACAGCGCGCCAGAGACCTTGTCGACCTCATACTTCACCGCCGATCCCTGGGGGATCTCGATCACCACGTTGATGTCGTGCGGCGGGTTTTGGCCGATGGGGATCTTGGCGACATCCATGCGCGTGGTCCTTCGGAAGGGGGACGCCGAGGCGAGACCGCCCCGGCGTCCGTGTCGTCAGCCCAGCCAGCCCGCCAGGATCGCCAGCATCAACAACGCGACGATGTTGGTGATCTTGATCATCGGGTTCACCGCCGGCCCGGCGGTGTCCTTGTACGGGTCGCCCACGGTATCGCCGGTCACCGCCGCCTTGTGCGCGTCGGAGCCTTTGCCGCCGTGATGGCCTTCCTCGATATACTTCTTCGCGTTGTCCCACGCGCCGCCGCCCGAGGTCATGGAGATGGCGACGAACAACCCGGTGACGATGGTGCCGAGCAGCATCGCCCCCAGCGACGCGAAGGCGTGGGTCCTGCCGCCGATCAGATCGATCACGATCCACAGCAGCACCGGCGCCAGCACCGGCAGCAGGGACGGCACGATCATCTCGCGGATCGCCGCCTTGGTCAGCAGATCGACCGCCTTGCCGTATTCCGGCTTGCCGGTGCCTTCCATGATGCCGGGGATTTCGCGGAACTGGCGGCGCACTTCCACGACCACCGCCCCCGCGGCGCGGCCCACCGCGGTCATGCCCATCGCGCCGAACAGATAGGGCAGCAGGCCGCCGATGAACAAGCCGATCACCACATACGGGTCTTCGAGCTGGAAGTTCACATGCAGGTTCGGGAAATAATGCTTCAGGTCCTGCGTGTAGGCGGCGAACAGCACCAGCGAGGCAAGCCCCGCCGAGCCGATCGCATAGCCCTTGGTCACCGCCTTGGTGGTGTTGCCCACGGCGTCCAGCGCGTCGGTGGTGACGCGCACGTCCTTCGGCAGATCCGCCATTTCGGCGATGCCGCCGGCGTTGTCGGTGACCGGACCATAGGCATCCAGTGCCACGATCATGCCCGCCAGCGCCAGCATGGTGGTCGCCGCGATGGCGATGCCGAACAGGCCCGCCATCATGAAGGACAGGATGATCGCGATCGCGATCGCCACCACCGGGCCGGCGGTGGCCTCCATGGAAATCGCCAGCCCCTGGATCACGTTGGTGCCGTGACCCGTGGTGGAGGAATTGGCGATCGACCGCACCGGGCGGTACTCGGTCGACGTATAATACTCAGTGATCATCACGATCGCGCCGGTCAGGCCCAGCCCGATCAGCGCGCAGACGAACAGGTCGAATCCGGTGACCGACGTGGCGCCGGTTTCCACCAGCGGCGTGGTGAAGCCCACGAACCAGGCGATCACGAGCGCGATGCCCACCACCGACAACGCGCCGGTGACGGCGAGGCCCTTGTACAGCGCCCGCATGATCCCGTTATCGGGACCCAGCTTCACGAAATACGTGCCGACGATGGAGGTCAGGATGCAGATCCCGCCGATGCCCAACGGCAGCATCAACACGTTATCGCGCACCGCGCCGGTGAAGAAGATCGCCGCCAGCAGCATGGTGGCGACGATGGTCACCACGTAGGTCTCGAACAGATCGGCGGCCATGCCGGCGCAGTCGCCGACATTATCGCCCACGTTGTCGGCGATCACGGCGGGGTTGCGGGGGTCGTCCTCGGGGATGCCGGCCTCGACCTTGCCCACCAGGTCGGCGCCCACGTCCGCGCCCTTGGTGAAGATGCCGCCGCCGAGCCGGGCGAAGATCGAGATCAGGGACGCGCCGAACGACAGGCCCACCAGCGATTCCAGCACCGGGCGCAGATCCGGCCCGTGGATCGTATCGCGCAGGATCGCGTAATAGATGGTCACCCCGAGCAGCGCGAGACCGACCACCAGCAGCCCGGTGATCGCGCCCGCCTTGAAGGCGATATCCAGGCCCGCGGCCAGCCCGTTGCGCGATGCCTGCGCGGTGCGGACATTCGCGCGCACCGAGACATTCATGCCGATATACCCGGCCGCGCCCGACAGGATCGAGCCGATCAGGAAGCCGATGGCGACATGGATTCCAAGGGTGAGCCCGAGGAAGATCACCACCACCACGCCCACCATGCCGATGGTCGTGTACTGGCGGTTCAGATAGGCGCGCGCGCCTTCCTGCACCGCGGCGGAGATTTCCTGCATGCGGGCGGTGCCGGCGTCCGCCGCCAGCACCTGGCGGCTGGAGACCAGCCCGTAGAGCAGCGCCAGGACGCCGCAGACGATGATGACGATGAACGCGAGGGACATCCGCGCAGCTTCCCCTTATTTGTGGATGCGTGACCCCACCCTGGCACCGCCGAGGCAGGCCGGACGGGTATGAACGAACCGTAATCGCGCGCGGCGTATGCCAGAACCCGGGCGGTCAGGCAAACGCCGGGCGGGCCGCCGGGGCCTATGCGATTTTCGCATGGGGGACGCGCATGTAACGCTTGACAGCGCCGGGCGGGGCAGGCATTGAAAACGCATCAAGGATCGGCGTGCCACAGGCTCGCCGGCGAACAGGGAGGCTTCACGATGCAATTCCGTTTCCTGCCGGCGGCGGCGATGGCCGTCGGCCTGCTGGCGCCCTTGGCGGCGCAGGCCAAGGGGCCGATCAAGATCGGCTTCCCGATACCGCTTTCCGGTCCCACCGCCGTCTATGGCGAGCCGATCCTGAAGGGCGCGGAACTCGCGGTCGCCGACATCAATGCCCATGGCGGCGTGCTGGGGCGTAAGCTTGAATTGCTGCCGCGCGACAGCAAAGCCAACCCGGCGGAAGCGGTGCGGCTCGCGCGCGAACTGATCGTCAAGAACGGCGTGCAGTTCCTGGCCGGCACCCTGACCTCGGCCGAGGCGCCGGCGGTTTCGACCATCGCCAAGGAGAACCACATCGTCTTCGTGGCGCCGTCGGCGAAGATCGTCGCGCTGACCGACAAGGCAAACATCCATCCCTACATTTTCCGCGCCGCCTCCAACACAACGATCGAGGGGGAGGCCGGCGCGCTCATCATGTCCAAGATGAAGGGCGTCCACACCATCGCCACCATTGCGCCCGATTACGCCTATGGCCACGATGCGATCACCGCCTTCATCACCGCCATGAAGCGGTTGCGCCCGGATATCAAGATCGTCGATCAGCAATGGCCGCGGCTGGGGCAGGCGAATTTCACGCCTTTCATCACCGCGCAAATGAGCAAGCATCCGGATGCGGTCTATTGCGACCTGTTCGCCGGTGATTTCATCAGCTTCGTCAAGCAGGCCACACCGCTCGGCTATTTCAAGGCGATCCATAATCGCCTGGCCGACGGCGGAGAGGCGGGGTCGGTCGATGTGACCCGTGCGCTGGGCAATACCTATCCGCTCGGGATCTGGGTCAATGCCTACGATCCGGTCTTGTGGGATGGCCCGAACCAGCCGCCCGCGGAGCGCGCGTTCGACGAGAAGGTCGCCAAGGCGATGAAGGACAAGTACGGATCGAGCTGGGCGATCCAGGGCTACGTGACGATCTCCGCGATCGCGCAGGGCATCCGCGCGGCCGGTTCGACGAACGAAGCCGCGGTGTCGAAGGCGATGGCGGGCATGACGTATCCGACACCGCTCGGGCCGCGTACTTTCGACGCGACCACCCACAACGCCGACGCTGGCGAATACTGGGGCCCTGCGGTACGGTCGCCGAAATTCCCCTTCGCGGTGATCCAGGACCCGACCTACTACAATCCGCAGCCGGCCGGACATTGATCGACCGTCACTGTCGCAGGGAGGCCGCGCCGTCATGACGGTCTCCCTGATCGCCGCGCAGTTCCTGAGTGGGCTGACCACGGCGATGTTCCTGTTCCTGATCGCCTCGGGCCTGTCGCTCGTGTTTGGGGTCATGCGCGTGCTCAATTTCGCGCATGGGTCGTTCTACATGATCGGCGCCTACATGGCCTGGCAAGTAGTGCACTGGATGCGCCCGGAAGGCGAGAGCTTCTGGCTCGCCGTCCTGGCCGCCGGCGCCGGCGTCGCCGTGCTGGGCGGGGTGGTCGAGCGGCTGCTGCTGCGCCATCTGTACGGCCTGGAGGAACTCTACCAGTTGCTGTTCACCTATGCGCTGGTGCTGATCCTGGGCGACGCGGCGAAGTTCATCTGGGGCACGGGGCAACTCTCGGTCCGTCCCCCGCCGGTGCTGGACGGGCAATTCGTGTTTCCGGGCGTCACGCTACCCTACTACAACCTGTTCATCATGTTGATCGGCCCCGCGATCGCGATCGCCGGCTGGCTGGTGCTGAGCCGTAGCTCCGCGGGCCGCCTGCTGCGCGCGGCGTCGTACGACCGGGAGATGCTGAGCGCGCTCGGTGCCAACGTGGGCCTGCTCTACACCGGCATGTTCGTGGCAAGCTCGTTCCTGGCGGGGCTGGCCGGCGCGCTCATCACGCCGATGGAAAGCGTGGTGCCGGGGATGGACGTGCAGGTGATCGTGCAGGCGTTCATCGTCGTGGTGATCGGCGGGCTGGGGTCGTTCTGGGGCACGTTCTGGGGGGCGGTGATCTACGGCCAGGCGCTCTCGTTCGGCATCCTGATCTTCCCCGAGTTCTCGCTGTTCTCGGTCTTCGCGCTGATGGCGGTGGTGCTGATGGTGCGGCCCTGGGGATTGTTCGGGCGGCCGATCCGATGAGCGCCCTTTCCCGCCGCATTCCCTGGACCCTGCTGATCTTCCTGGCGCTGCTGCCGCTGCCCTGGATCGGCTCGCGCTACGACACGTTCCTGGGCACCGAGATCGCGATCGACGCGCTGTTCGCCGTCAGCCTCAATCTGCTGCTCGGGACCACCGGCTTGGTCTCGTTCGGGCATGTTGCCTATTTCGGTATCGGCTCCTACGTGTGCGGCATCCTGATGAAGACCTACGGGGTGCCGTTCGTGGTCGCGTTTCCGGCCTCCGGGCTGGGGGCCGCGGCATTCGCCCTGGTGTTCGGGTATTTCTGCGTGCGCCTGACGAAGATCTATTTCGCGATGCTGACCCTGGCGTTTTCGCAGATCGTCTGGGCGGTGTGCTTCAAATGGAACTCCGTCACCGGCGGCGACCAGGGCATCGCCGACGTGCCGTTCCCGAACATGCACTGGATGGCGTCCATTCCGTTCGTGGGCGATCTCAACATCAACGGGCGGTTCTACCTGCTGACCCTGGCGCTGGTGGCCGTCGCGATCGCCGCGATCGGGCAGATCACCCGCTCCCCGTTCGGACGGATGCTGACGGCGATCCGCGACAACCGCGAGCGCGCCTCCTTCATCGGGCTGAACGTGCGCGGCTACGAGCTCGCGGCCTTCGTCGTCGCCGGCGGCTTCGCGGGACTGTCCGGCGCGCTCTATGGCATCTTCAACCGCGGCGTGTTCGCCGATTACGTCTTCTGGCCGAAATCGGCGGAAGTGATGATCATGACCATTCTGGGCGGGATGAACTTCTTCTGGGGGCCGAGCGTCGGCGCCTTCGCCCTGGTGTGGCTGAACCAGGAGATCACCAACTACACCCAGTACTGGCCCTTCGTTCTGGGCACCATCCTGCTGGTCCTGCTGTTCGCGCTGCCGGGCGGGATCCTGGGCGGGCTCGCGCGCGCGGGCGGGGCGCTGCGCCGGCGCATGGCGGGCCGCGATGCTTGAGATTCGCAACATCCGCAAATCCTTCGCCGGCTTCGTCGCCGTGAACGAAGTGAGCCTGACGGTCGAGGCCCGGCAGATCGTCGCCGTCATCGGCCCGAATGGCGCGGGAAAATCGACCTTCTTCAACCTGATCACCGGACATATCCGCCCCGACGGCGGGCAGGTGCTGCTCGATGGCCGCGACGTGACCGGGGTTGCGCCGCATCGCATCTGCGCGCTGGGAATGGGGCGCTCCTTCCAGCTCACCAACATCTTCCCCAAGCTCACGGTGTTCGAGAACGTCCAGGCCGCGCTGCTCGCCCATCGCGGCAAGGGAACCGATTTCTGGTCGCGTTCGGAGGCTTTGTTCCGCGACGAGAGCCACGCGCTGCTGGCCTCGATCGGACTCGGCGCGCAGGCGGGGATCGTCGCCGGCACCCTGGCCTACGGCAACCAGAAGCAGCTCGAACTCGGCATCGCGCTGGCGTCCGACCCCCGGGTGCTGCTGCTCGACGAACCGACCGCCGGGATGTCGGCGGGCGAGACCCACGAGACCATCGCACTGTTGCGGCGCATCGCCGCCGAGCGGGACCTGACGTTGCTGTTCACCGAGCACGACATGGCGGTGGTGTTCGGCATCGCGCAGAAGATCGCCGTGCTCTACCAGGGCCGCAAGCTGGCGGAAGGCACGCCCGAGGAGATGCGCGCCAGCCCCGACGTGCGCCGCGTCTATCTGGGGGAGCACGCGTGATGGCGCTGCTGTCGGTGGAGGAAATCCACGCCGCCTACGGGCTGAGCCGGGTGCTGTTCGGCATCTCGCTGTCGGTGGACCCGGGCGAGTGCGTCTGCCTGCTGGGGCGCAACGGAGTCGGCAAATCCACCACCCTGCGCGCGATCATGGGTCTCACGCCGCCGCGCGCGGGCCGCGTGGTGTGGCACGGCAAGGACGTGACCGCCTGGCCGACCTACCGGATCGCGCGCGCGGGCATCGGCTTCGTGCCGGAAGACCGGCGCATCTTCGCCGAGCTCAGCGTGTGGGAGAATCTGGATGTCGCCGCCCGCGCCGCGAACCGGCCGGGGGCATGGACGATCCCGCGCGTGTGCGAATTGTTCCCGATCCTGGCCGAACGGCGCGACCAGCGCGGCGGATTCCTGTCGGGCGGGGAACAGCAGATGCTGACCATCGCGCGCGCGCTGGTGGGCAATCCGGAGCTGCTGCTGCTCGACGAACCCTCCGAGGGGCTGGCGCCGCTGGTGGTGGAGATGCTGCGCGAGAAGATCGCGGAACTGAAGGCGCAGGGACTGACCATCCTGCTGGCCGAACAGGGCGTCGCGTTCTCCCTCGCCCTGGCCGATCGGGTCTATGTGCTGGAGAAGGGGGCGGTGAAACACGCCGGCCCGGCCGCCCAACTGCGCGACGATCCGGCGCTGCTGGAGCGGTTGATGGCGCTGTAGCTTGCGTCCCTCCCCCGGCTCGGGCCAAATCCCGCCGCCCGCGCCCGTAGCTCAATTGGTCAGAGCTGGCCGCTCATAACGGCCTGGTTGCAGGTTCGAGTCCTGCCGGGCGCACCACCGATCCGGGACACCCATGGCCGCCCTGCACGTGATCGCCATCGGCCGGCTGCGCGACGGCCCC
>DAHWDR010000168.1:0-2460 GCA_027330745.1 Acetobacteraceae bacterium
CGGGAAATGCTCGCGGTCCTGTTGCAGGCGCGGACCGATCACCGCCGCGGCGGTGAAGCCGGACGCGGCGGCGGCCAGATGGATGACATAGCCGCCCGAGAAATCCGCGGCCCCCATGCCGGCCAGCCACCCGCCGCCCCAAAGGCTGAACGCCCCCACTGTATAGACCAGGGTCATCCACACCGGGCAGAAGATCATCCATGCCTTGAAGCTGATGCGTCCCAGCACCGAGCCGGCGAGGATGATCACCGTGATCGCGGCGAACACGAACTGGAAATATACCAGCGTGGCCATCGGGAAGCCCATCGGCGGCATGCCCGAAGCGGCGGCGGGCACCGTCGCCTGGCCGAGCTCGAACGCCGCAGAAAGCGCCGGTCCCGGCTTGCCGAGGAACGGAAACCATTGCGGCCCGAAGGCCATGTTGTAGTCGAACAGGATCCAGACCACCAGCACCGAGGCGAAGGCGTAGATCGACATGAAGGCCGAGTTGATCGCCCATTTCTTCTTGACGATACCGCCGTACAGAACGACCAGGCCCGGGATGCTTTGCAGGCTGACGAAGGTCGCCGCGGCTAATTGCCAGGCATTGTCGCCGGTATCGAGCCATTTAGGTGAGGGTACGAGCACGGGGCTCCTCCACTGGTTGAAGCGGTTCCGACGGCGTCCGTTGCCGAAACATCGGCACCCTTCTCCCCGCTTGTTGCGTGCCTGCGAGTGACGCCGGAGGAAGAGAGGAAGCAAGGAGCGTGCCACGTGCGATAGTCGCTCCGGCATAGACTTTGCAGCGTTCCGGTCATCGGCTAGGGAAGCGGATGTCCCGGGAGGTTGACGCGGCAATGTTTCTGATCCGGCGCGCGCTGATGCTCGCGGCCCTGGCCGCGCCAACGGTCCCCGTCTCGGCTGCGCCTGTGGCGGCCCGGGCGGCTGCCCCGCCGACGACCGCAACCGTTATCACCTGCACCAACCCGGCCAGCGGCGCGACCTGGCAGCTCCGCATCGACCTGCGCCACGCCACCGTGGACGCCAACCCGGCCACGATCAGCGCAGACGAAATCTCCTGGCGCGATGCCAGGGACGGCGGCAACAATACGCTCGACCGCAAAACCGGTGCCCTGACCATCATCGTCGCCTCCAGCACCGGCGGCTTTGAGCGCCAGGACCGGTGCCGGATGCCGCCATGACCGACGACCCGGCGCTCCCGCGGGCGAGTATCGGTTTCACCTCGCTGCCCGGCCCGCGCCCGCGCAACGAGGATTTCGTGGGCGCCATCCTGGGCACACGCGCACCGGAGGAGCGGCGCGATGTCGCCGCGGCGATCGCCGACGGGATCGGCAGCGCCAAAGGCGGGCGCGAGGCAGCGGAGACCGCGGTGCGCGGCTTCCTCGACGGGCTGTGGGACGTGCCGGAGACCATGGAGGTGCGCCGCGCCGGCGCCCGCATCCTCGATTCGCTCAATGGCTGGATCCACGCGCAGGGCCGCGGCGACCCGAACCTGACCGGCATGGGTTGCACCTTCACCGCGCTGGTCTTGCGCGGCCGACTCGCCCATCTGCTTCATGTCGGCGATACCCGCGCCTACCGATTGAGCAGCGACCGTCTGACCCGCCTGACCACCGATCACGTCCGCGACGATCGCGGCCGGTCCCCGGTGCTGACCCGTGCTTTGGGGATCGAGGCAGAGCTGCGGCTGGACTACACCAGCCACCCGGTGGCCCTGCACGATCGATTCCTGCTGTGCACGGACGGGGTGCATGGCGCCCTGGTCGATGAGGCGATCGCCGATATCCTGCGCGTCCGCTCCGCGCCCGAGGACACCAGCCGCACCCTGGTGGCCGCGGCGCTGGAGGCGGGCAGCACCGATAACTGCACCGCGCTGGTGCTGGACGTGACCGCCTTGCCCACCACGCGCTCCGATGACGTCGGCAGCGCGATCCGCGCCCTGAAGCTGATCCCGACGCCGCAGGTGGGGGATACGGTCGATGGGTTCGTGCTGAACGTGCTGGTGTCGGATGGTACCTATTCGCGCCTGTTCGGCGCAATCGACGAGGCGGATGGCGGCACCGTTGTATTAAAGTTCCCGAAGCCACAAGTAGCGGCCGAGGCCACCTATCATGCCGCCTTCGTCCGCGAGGCCTGGGTTGGCACGCGCGTCACCAGCCCCTGGGTCGCGCATGTGATCGAGCTGCCGCCAGGGCGGCAGACCTGCCTCTATACCGTCATGCCGCTCTATGTCGGGGAGCTGCTGGAAACCCGTCTGACCCGCAGTCCGGCGGTCGGGCTGGAGGAGGGGCGAAGCATCGCCATCCGCCTGGCCCACGGTGCCGGCGCGCTGCACCGCGCCGGCATCATCCATCGCGACATCAAGCCGGATAACGTGATCCTGGAGCCGGGCCTGTTGCCGCGTCTGCTGGATCTGGGCGTGGTGCGCCTGCCCGGCCTGGAGGATTTCCCGCCCGAGGC
>DAHWDR010000210.1:0-5580 GCA_027330745.1 Acetobacteraceae bacterium
CGGCGCCTTCGCCCGCCAGCGCCAACGCCGCCGCTTCGCCGATGCCGGAGCCCGCTCCGGTCACCCAGGCGATGCGGCCATCGAGCTTACCCATGATCCCCCGTCCCTCCCGTTCCTGACCGTCATTGAACGGCGGTCGCCGCGGCAGGGCAAGGGTCGCGCGGCCCCCATGCGCCCGGCGGCGCAGATGCCGTCGGGCGCATGGGCGTGCAGGGAAGCCGCGGCGTCGTTACCCCGCGCCGTGGATGACGCCGCCGAACCGCACCCAGTTGGCCCCGTCCCAGCGTTGCAGCTGCATCGCCTGGACCGGGTAGTAGTTGGTGGGCCCGGTGGAAACGGTGACCCCCGGCAGCAGCGTCGGCACCGCCAGCGGCTTGATCCGCGTCGCCTGATGCATCACGTTCGCACGCGAGAAATTGCCCTTGCACGCCTCCAGCACGTGCCGCATCACGATGCAGGCGGTGTAGCCATAGACAAAATTATTGTCCGTCTGGTCGGCATGCGGCATGTATTTGTCCATGAACTTGCGCCACTCGTTCATGCCGGGATCGTTCTTGAACGCGGCCTCGGTCGGGTCCTTCATCCAGCCGCTGGTGATGATGCCGACGCCGTTTTCGGCGCCGGCGGGCTTCATGACCGACCCTGCCGAGATCGAGACATTGGTCAGGAAGAACAGCGGCTTCCAGTTCAGATCATGCGCCTTGCGGATGCTCTGCGCGGCTTGCTTCGGCGCCGCGGCGCACATGAACACGTCGGCGCCGGAGGCCTGCAGCTCGGTGATCTGCGAATCCACGGTCGGATCGGTCGCCTCGTAGGACAGCGACTTGACCACGTATTTGCCCCAGTTCTTGCCCAACACGTCGCGCAGGCCGGCGACGTAATCTTTTCCGAAATCATCGTTCTGGAACAGGATGCCGAGTTTCGCGGCGGGCTTATGCGCCAGCATGTATTTGGCGTAGATCTGCGCCTCGGTGCGGTAGCTGGGCTGCAAGCCGATGGTCCAGGGATATTGCTTGTAGTGCCCCCATTTGCTGGCGCCGGTGGCAACGAACAGCATCGGCACTTTCTCGTGATTGACGAACCGCTCGATGGCGGAATTGGTGGGCGTGCCAAGCGTGTTGAACAGGAAATCCACCTTGTCCTGCTCCAGCAGCCGGCGCACGTCTTCCACCGTGCGCGGCGGCAGATAGCCATCGTCATAGGTGATGAAATCGACCATATGCCCGGCGACGCCGCCCTGGTCGTTCATCATCTTGAAGAACGCGGTCTCGCTATGGCCGATCGCGCCATAGGACGAGGCCGGGCCGCTATAGGGCATGGTGTTGCCGATTTTCAGCTTCGCCGCGGCCTTGGCCCGCGCCCGTGGCGCCACGGTGGTGACGGCGGCGGCAACGACGGCCGCACCGGTTCCTGCCAGAATCGCTCTTCTGTCGATCATACGACGCCTGCTCCCTTTGATTTTGCGTGTTGGCCTCACCGGTGTCTCCCGGCGCGCAAACTTGCCCCGCGCCCGGACGCGCCGCAAGGCCAGGCTGCCGCGGTCCCTGCGCCTGGGGCGTCTCCCCCGGCATGCTCCCCGGGAACTTCCCCAAGCGCCCGCACCACGTCCCGCACCACGTCCCGCACCACGTCCCGCACCACGTCCCGCACCACGTCCCCCTGGTCCAAGCCGCCCTCCGGCGCTATGGCGAAGCGGGGCACCGTCGCCCCGCCGAAACGGGGAAACGCCATGGATGGGTTCGACATCACCGCCAGCCTCGCCGCCGACGCGCCCGCGCCGGCGCCGCGCTTCCCCGGATTCCCGCCGTTCAACTTCATCGGCGGCCATAACGATCCGGCCCTGATCCCCACCGCCGCCCTGGTCGCCGCCGCGCAAGCGGTGCTGACGCGGGACGGCGCGAAGCTGGCGATGTACAACATGGCGCAAGGCCCGCAGGGCTATCTGGAACTGCGCCGCTTCGTCGCCGGCAAGCTCGGCTCACGCCGCGGCGTGGCGGGGACCGAACAGGACGTGCTGATCACCTCCGGCTCCGGCCAGGGCATCGATTTCGTCAACCGCCTGCTGGTCAACCCAGGCGATACCGTCCTGATCGAAGCGTTCTCCTATGCCGGCGCCATCACACGCGCCCGCCAATCCGGCGCGAAGGTGATCGGCCTCCCGCTGGATGCCGGGGGGATCCGCATCGACGCGCTGGAGACGATCCTGACCGATCTGGCCGCGCGGGGCGTGCGCCCCAAATACATCTACACCATCCCGACCATCCAGAATCCCACCGGCTCGATCCTGCCGCTGGATCGCCGCCACGCGCTGATCGCGCTGTCCGCCCGCTTCGGCGTGCCGATCTTCGAAGACGAGTGCTACGCCGATCTGCTGTGGCACGATGTGGAAGCGCCGCCGGCGCTGCGGGCCCTGGCGCCGGCGCAGGTGATCCATATCGGTTCGTTCTCGAAATCCCTGGCCCCGGCGCTGCGGCTTGGGTACGCCTCGGCCGACTGGCCGATGCTGGCGCGCATGATCGCCTGCAAGGCCGATGGCGGCACCGGCGCGATCGATCAGATGGTCGCGGCGGAGTATTTCACCCATCATTTCACCGGCCATATCGACCGGCTCAGCACCGGGCTGGCGGAGAAGCTGGCAGTGATGCAGGAAGCGCTGGCGCGCGAATTCGGCACCGCGATCGAGACCTGGACCCCGCAAGGCGGCATCTTCGTGTGGATGAAGCTGCCCGACAGCGTCGATGTCCGCAAGCTGGTGGCCCCCGCGCTGGCGGCCGGGGTGGCGTTCAATCCGGGCCCGGAATGGGCGGTGGACGCCGAGGCCGCCAGTTCCCATTTGCGGCTCTGTTTTGCGCTGCCATCGGCCCAGGAAATCCGCGACGGCGTCGCCGCCTTCGCCCAGGTTTGCCGCGAGCAGACCGGGATTCCACCGCGCAGCGCCAATGTCAGCCACCGCGGCGGGTAACCACGCCCCCCAAGATAACGCCCCGCCGGGGCTTCACCCGCGCGCCCATCCGCCGCATGCTCGCGCCATGACCCAGTACCGGATCGGCATCGACCTCGGCGGCACCAAGATCGAGATCGCCGCGCTGCGCCCGGACGGCACCGAGGCGCTGCGCCATCGCGTGCCCACGCCGCAGGGCTACGCGGCCACGCTCGACGCCATCGCCGCTCTGGTCACCGAGGCCGAATCGACGCTGGCCGCAAGCTGCTCGGTCGGCATCGGCATCCCCGGCACCATCAGCCCCGCCACCGGGCTGGTGAAGAACGCGAACTCCATCGCCCTCAACGGCCACGCCTTCGACCGCGATATCGCCGCCAAGCTGGCCCGCGCGGTGCGGGTGGACAACGACGCCAACTGCTTCACGCTGTCGGAAGCGACGGATGGCGCCGGGGCCGGCTACGGCCTGGTGTTCGGCGTGATCCTGGGCACCGGCGTCGGCGGCGGCATCGTGCTAAACGGGGTGCTGCATCGCGGCCCGCACCGCATCGCCGCCGAATGGGGCCATAACCCGCTGCCCTGGCCGCGACTCGACGAAATCCCCGGCCCACCCTGCTGGTGTGGCCAGTTCGGCTGCCTGGAGCGCTTCGTCTGCGGCCCGGCGCTGGCCGCCGACGCGGACGGGCCGGGCGCGCACGACGCCGCCGGATTGCCCGCCCGCGCCGCCGCCGGAGACACGCGGGCGCGGGCCGCGCTGGACCGCCATACCGACCGGCTGGCGCGCGGCCTGGCCACGGTCGTGACGCTGCTGGACCCGGACGCCATCGTGCTGGGCGGGGGGCTGTCGAACATGGATCATCTTTATGCGGGGCTGCTCCCGCTGATCGCGCGGCGCGTGTTCAGCGACGTGGTTCGCACGCCGATCCTGCGCAACAAGCATGGGGATTCCTCGGGCGTGCGCGGCGCTGCCTGGCTGTGGCCGGCCGATCATGCCGGCTTCTGACGTCGGGGCCGGCCCTCACCCGCCGGGCTGTGCCCGGCGACCTCTCCCGCGCGGCGGGCGAGGTGGTTCGGTCGGCGTGCGGCCATGCGCCGGGTGATCGTCTATCGGGACCGCATCCTGGCCCGCTCCGAACATGGCTTCATGCGCCGGCAGTATCTGGGATTCACCCGGCTCGATCCGGTCTGGGTGGGCTGCCGGCGCGATCCGGACCTGGCCGGGTCCGGCGTCGATCCGATCATTCTGGGCGATGACGGCCGGCTTGGTCCGCTGCGCCGTGCGCTGTTCAAGCAGACCGGCCTGGTGCCGGACCGCGCCCGGCTGGCGGCGCTGGAGCCGGCGCTGATCCATGCCCAGTTCGGCCGCGGCGGGGCGATCGCGCTGCCGCTGGCGCGCGCGCTGGGGGTCCCGCTGGTGGTCACGTTCCATGGCGGGGACGCGCATAAGGACGTGCATTACCGCCCTGCTTCCCTGTTCGCCCGCCGCCTGCCCGCGCTGCTGGCCTACGCGTCCCGGTTCGTCTGCGTCTCGCCCGGGGTCCGCGACAAGCTGCTGGCGCGCGGTTTTCCCGCCGACAAGCTGCTTGTCCTGCCGATCGGCGTGGAACCCGCGCCCGCGCCGGTTCCGCCCCCCGAGGCCGGGCATATCCTGTTCATCGGCCGGATGGTGGAGAAGAAGGGCGTCCCGGTCCTGCTCGATGCGCTGGCCCGGCTGCGCGCGGCGGGCGATGCGACGCCGGCGGTGCTGGTGGGTGACGGGACGCTGCTGCCCGCGCTCCGCGCGCGCGCCGAGGCGCTGGGCGGCGTCACCCTGCCCGGCTGGCAGACCCAGGAGCAACTGCGCGCCTGGTTCGCCGGTGCGCTGTGCCTGGCGGTCCCATCGGTCACCGCCACCGGCGGCGACGCCGAGGGCCTGCCCAGCGTCGCGGTGGAAGCCATGACGTGGGGCGTGCCGCTGGTCGCCTCGGATCAGGCCGGGCTGAGCGAAATCCTGACCCCGGACGGTCCCGGCACGCTGGTTCCGGCGCGCAACCCGGACGCGCTGGCCGCCGCCCTGTCCGCCCTGATTGCCGATCCCGCGCGCCGTGCCCGCCAGGCTGCCGCCGCCCGGGCGCTGGCGCTGCGCGATTTCGATGCCACACTCCAATCCGTCCGGCTGGAGGACCTGCTGCTGTCGGTTCTGCCATGACGGCCGATCCCGCGCTGGCCCGCAACCGCGCTTTCTATGACCCGCTCTGGACCCACGCCCGGCTGATCCCGCCCGAGCGGTTCAACACCTGGCCGGTGATCGCCAAGCTGGCGACCGGGCCGCGGCTGGAGATCGGCCCCGGGATGCACCCGCGCCTGCCATTGGCGGGCAGCGACTTCCTGGATGCCAGCCCCGCCGCCGCGCGCGCCTTGCGGGCCGCCGGCGGGCGCAGCGTGGTCGGGACGCTGACCGCTCTGCCCTACCCCACCGGGGCCTTCGCCCTGATCGTGGCGCTGGACGTGATCGAGCATGTCACCGACGAGCACGCCGCCTTCGCCGAGCTTGCCCGCGTGGCCGCCCCGGGGGCGGCGCTGCTGCTGTCCGTGCCGCTGGATGCCGGGCGCTGGAGCCGGTTCGATGACACGGTGGGCCACACCCGCCGCTATGACCTGCC
>DAHWDR010000212.1:0-8403 GCA_027330745.1 Acetobacteraceae bacterium
GAAGGAGATCGCGGTCGAGTTCACCTCGATGTCCAAGACCTATTCCATGCCGGGCTGGCGGATGGGGTTCGCGGCCGGTAACCCGCGGCTGATCTCGGCGCTGGCGCGGATGAAATCCTATCTGGACTACGGCGCCTTCACGCCGATTCAGGTGGCCGCCACGGCGGCGCTGAACGGGCCGCAGGATTGTGTGGCGGAGATGCGGGCGCTGTACAAGGAACGCCGCGACGTGCTGATCCGGGGGCTGGCGGCGGCCGGGTGGGATGTGCCGTCTCCGGCCGGTTCCATGTTCGCCTGGGCGCCAGTGCCGCCGCGGTTCGCGTCCCTGGGAAGCCTGGAATTCTCCAAGCTGCTGCTGGAACGGGCGAAAGTGGCGGTGGCGCCGGGCATCGGCTTCGGCGAGCATGGCGAAGGCTATGTCCGCATCGCGCTGGTGGAGAACACGCACCGGTTGCGCCAGGCGTGCCGATCCATCCGCGGTTTCCTGCAGGCCGGCAGCAACCAGGCGGAACCCGCCGATCTGGCCGCGGTATGAGCGCGCCGCTGCGCGTGGGCGTCGCCGGCCTGGGCACGGTCGGCGGCGGGGTGCTGCGGTTGTTGGCCGCCAATGCCGGGCTGATCGCGGCCCGCGCTGGCCGCGCGATCGAAGTGCGATCGGTCTCGGCCCGCGACCGCACGCGCGACCGTGGCCTGGCGCTGGAGGGCGTGCGCTGGCACGCCGATCCGGTGGCACTGGCCGAAGATCCGGATGTGGACGTGGTAGTGGAACTGATCGGCGGCGCCGAGGGTTCGGCACGTGCGCTGGTGGAACGCGCCATCGCCCGGGGCAGGCCCGTGGTCAGCGCCAACAAGGCGCTGCTGGCGATCCACGGCCGTGCGCTGGCGGAGGCGGCCGAACGCGCCGGTGTGGCGCTGGCGTTCGAGGCGGCGGTGGCCGGCGGCATCCCGGTGATCAAGGCGCTGCGTGAGGGGCTGGCAGCGAACCGAATCCTGTCGGTGGCGGGGATCCTGAACGGTACCTGCAATTATATTCTGACCCGCATGACGAACGAAGGCAGCGATTTCGCAGCCGTGCTGGCCGATGCGCAGCGACTTGGCTATGCCGAGGTCGATCCGTCATTCGATATCGATGGGGTGGACGCGGCGCATAAGCTGGCGATCCTGGCCGCGTTGGCGTTTGGCCGGCCGGTTGCGTTCGACGCGGTGCATGTGGAAGGCATCCGCGGCGTCTCGGCCCTGGATATCGGGTTCGCGGGCGAACTGGGCTACCGGATCAAACTGCTGGGAATCGCGCGCGCGACCGATGGCGGCGTGGCGGCGCGGGTCCATCCCTGCCTGGTGCCTGTGGCCGCGCCGCTGGCGCGCGTGGATGGCGTTTTCAACGCGGTGGTGATCGAAGGCGATACGGTCGGCCGCGTCATGCTGGAAGGCCGGGGCGCCGGGGCGGGACCGACCGCGTCGGCGGTGGTGGCCGACCTGATCGACCTGGCGCGCGGACGCACGGCACCCGTGTGGGGCGGCGCGCTGTCGGAGGCGCCCTCGCTGCCGATCGGGGATCATGTCGGGTGCTACTATTTGCGGCTGATGGTGGTCGATCGGCCGGGCGTGATCGCCGACGTCACCGCGGTGCTGCGCGATCTGGGTGTGTCGCTGGAAAGCATGTTGCAGCGCGGGCGCGCGCCAGCGGACGCCGTGCCGGTGGTCCTGGTGACGCATGAGACGCGTGAGTCCGCGATGGTCGCGGCGCTCGCGCGGATCGCGGCGCTGAACACGGTGCTGGAGGCGCCGACGATGCTGCGGATCGAGGCGGGCTGACGAAGGCGTCAGCGGCCGCGCTGCAGGTGGGAAAAGTCGGACAGCACCTGTGCCTTCGTGTCGAGGGGCGCGATTTCCGGGTTCCAGCTGCTTCGGGCGAAGGTGGCGACAGCCGCTTTCCGTTCCTTGTCCAGCGTGTCGAACCGCGCGTAGCGGCTTTCCTCGTTGAGCGCGAGCAGCCGGCGCATGGCATCATCACCGCCGTTGCGCCGGTAAAGGTCCCACACCTTCAAGCGAATCAATTTTGTTAACAGCGGGCTGGTCGCATTGACCACCGGTTTATATTGCGCATCCGGGCGCTTCATCACTTTAGCCAGCTCGCGATCGCCGCCTAAAGTCTCGTAGACCTGCGCTCGTTGCTGCTCAGGGGTGGCTTCAACCTTTTCCGGGTCGGTCCAAGGCTGTTCGGGCGCCTGGATATGCCTCTGGAGGATCTCGATCTTGCGTTGCCAGTCGATCCGAAGCCGCGGATCGAGGAGTTCCCACCCCAGTTTTTTCAGTTCTACGTCACCGCCGAGATCGTTGTAAGTCTGCTCAGCCTCTGCGACATCCTTCTTGAAGTTCCGGCGCGCAGCCATGGTTTCCAGCAGCTTACCGATCGCCTCGTCCACCTGCTTCGCGGGCAGCGCGAGGATCTTCTTCATATCACCGGCGTAGGCCTCGGCCAGTTCGGAAACGGTGAACTCGGGTGCGGCTTTCTTCAGGAATGCCGCGGCGCGGCGCATATTCTCGAGGTTCTCGTCCCCCACCATGCCGTCGAGCTCGGGCGCGTCCTGCACCATCTCGGCATTGGCCTGCTTCATCCCTTTGACCATCGCGGCGGGGTCGATGCGTTCGATCGCCCGCAGTATCTCGGGGGTGAATTTCTGGTCCGACTGCGGAAGCTGCATCAGCCCGTTCTGGCCAGGTTGGATTTGTCCGGTCTTGCCCCCCTTTACCTCGGCCCCCATACCCTGGCCGAAGGCTGCGAAGGTCTTGGTATCGGGGAACGCGAAGCCGCCGTCGATCGGGGTCAGACGCGTCGTCCCGCCCTCCCGGCGCACCAAGATATTGTCGGGGTTGCGGTCACCCTGCAGGGTGAGGAAATCGAGCAGCGCGATTTTCTGCACGTCTTCGACCGGGATCTGCTTAGACGCCTCGGTGTCGCCGCCGCACAGCGTGGTCAGGTTGCCGTCGTTCGGCGCGGTCTGCTGCAACGCGCCCATGCGCGATTTCGCCTGCGACTTTTCACCCTGCGCGAAACTGTCGCTGTCCAGCCGGGCGAGGCCGGTGGGGCAGACGCCGAAATCAATGCCGATCATCTCCTTCATCTGGTCATTGAACTTGCTGCTCAGCACTTCGCGCGCCACGCCCTCGCCCTCGCGCCCGCCTTCCTTCACGTTCTCGCCCTGCTTCGGCTTGAAGATGAACGCATTCTTGCCGGAACCGTCCTTGAGGAAGAACGAATCCGACTCGCCCTTCGCCGATGGCGGCTTGGCCTGGGCGCCGCCGTCCAGCAGCGTGACCGCCTCGATCCGCCGCGCCTCGGTCGCCTGTTCCTCAGACCAGGGCGGGGGTGGCAGGGCGGCGCGCGCATTGGCCAGCCGCAGCTTGCGGACCCGGGCGAGCGCGTCGCGGGATTTGTCGGCCCGTCCGGTATCCACCGGGTTTGGCGGCGCCTTGCTGGATTCATAGAAGGAAACGCATTGTGCTGCCGCCTTCTCAAGCGCGGCCAGGGTGCTTTCGTCGGCTTTCTTCTCGACCGCCGCCCAGGCCTTGATGACCGCGGCGAACAGCGCCCCGCCTCGCCGGTCGCCCCCCTTGTCCAGGCCAGTCTTGGCCGTGCTCGCGCCATCGCGCGGGAACAGCGCGTCCTTGCCGGGCGCCTGCGGCAGCGCGGCCAGCGCGCCCACCAGCCGGGTGGTTTCCGCGACCGGAGCCGTTGGACCCAGCTGCGTCAGGCGCTTGTTCACCGCATCGATCAGGCCGAGATACGCGGTCTCGGTGCGACCGCCCTCGGTCACCGCCGGATCGACCCGCCTGCCCAGTTGGGTGATGTTCTTGCGCAGCGCCGACACGTCGCGCGCCAGCGGCTTCTGGCCGGCGAAGCGCGAGTCCAGCAATGTCCCGGTCATCGCCAACTGCTGCTGCGCCTGGGTCAGCGACAGCAGGCTGTCGCGTACGCTTTCGTAGTCGCGGTTGAGTTCGACCAGACGTTCCTGCAACGGACCGATCCCGACCGTGGCCGGATCGGGCTGGCGCTTGCGGTCGGCCAGATCGCCTTTCTTGTCGGCAAGCCGCTGGATCGGCTTGTTCACCGTCTCGGTCAGATGCTGGATCCGTTCGCTGAGCGCGGACAATTCCCCGATCGCCGCCTGGGTGTTGCCGGGCGGCGGCGCCAGGCACAGACGCAGCTGTGCGGTCAGATGGCCGATCTTCTGCTCGGTCTGGCTGGCGTCGGAGAAGGCGCGGGTGAACGGGTCGTAGGCGGCCTTCATGCGCCAGGACAGTTCGGCGATCTCGGGATCGATCGGCTTTACCAGCTGCTCCATCATGCCGGTGACCTGGCGATACGGATTGACCGTTCCCTTATTCCACTGGCTGAACGGCCGGGTGATCGCGCCCGCTTGCTGCGCGATCTGATCCAGTCGTCCCGCGGTGCCGTTCGGGACCGGCCGGCCCTTGACCGCGAGATCGTAGAGGCCCGCAACCTCCTGTGCGAGCGGCGTCAGCTGGCGCGTGGCATCCTGGAACGCCGGGGTGAGTTCCTTCAGGCGCGTCGTGAGGTCGCGCAGCAACGAGGGGATCTCGGTCGGTGTCGGCACGTAGCTCGGCATCGCATCGGTGATCTTGAAGGATGACTTGCCGTCGCGCGCCGATTCCAGTTTGGTCGCCAGATCACGCCCGGCGTCGCACACCGCCTGCGCCTGGATGATCCGCGCCGCGAGTTCGCCGGTGACCTTCTGGTGCAGCGGCGGAACCGCGGGCGGCGTGCCGAGCAGATTGATCTGGACCTGCGCCAGCAGGTCGCGCAGCTGGGTCAGGCGGGTGAGCTCGGTATCGCAGCCGTCCAGCACGCCCTGGATGCCGTCCAGGATGCGGGTCATCGCCTTGGTCGCGCCCTCGGCATCCTCGCCCCGGGTACGTTTCGCCTGCGGTTCGGTGAAATCGCCTTTCACCGCGCTCAGCTGATCGCTCGCCCGGCGCAGCGAGTCTTGCGCCGCGATCGAGGCCTCGCGGATCACCAGGATCTTGTCCGCCGGGTTGTCGGGCAGCACCGGCAGGGTGGGCGGCGCGGGCGGGCGACGGCCGGGCGGCGGGGATTCCGGCGCCTTGCGCAGCTCGAACGGCTCGTCCTCGAACGCCATCTTGCGGCGCATGCCCTTATTGATCGGCACGCCTTCCGGCGGAGCGTTACGCTGCTCGAAATTCTCGTTTTCAAATGCGATCTTGCGCTCCATGCCGCGGCCGATCCCGGGCGGCGCGTTGGTGAGCCGCGCGAGCAGCCGAAGCCGGCGCGGATCGTTGTTGCGCCCGCCGCGCGGCCGCAGTTCGATCGGCTCGCGCTCCTCGGTCTTGGTCTCGACGCGTTCCTTTTCCTTCAGCTGCGACCCGCGAGGCGGGTGCATTTCGATCTGTTCGATCTCCCTCTCCGTCTCGACCTGTTCCTGCTCCTTCGGCAGCGTCTTGCCGGGGGCATTCTTCTGGTTGCTAAAAAAAGACATGTCATGAACCTCCAGTACGGATCAGGCGAAGCTCAGCGCCTTCAGCTGCTGATCGATCGTGGTCAGTTGCTGGGTCAGCGGTGGGCCGATGGCAATGTCGACGAAGCCGTTATCGTCGATGTCGTGCAGCATCTCGTCGCCGGCGATATAAGCCAGGTAGCCGTCGATGATCTCGCGCGCCTCGTCGCGCAGCGTGCGCAGCGCGCCGGGCGCGGCCGGCACTTTGGCAGCCGTCTGTGCCGCGGCCAGCTTGTCGCGCAGTTCGCCGCCCATGAAGGTCAGCGCGCTATACAACAGATCGGTGTTGGCCTTGATCGCAGGGAAATCCGGCTCGTCGGCGCATTCCGCCAGGATCGTGCGTTCCAACGCCTGCAGATCGGTCTCGGCCTTCTGGCGCACGGCCTCCCATGTGCTGGCGGCGGCGGCGAACGCCGCGGCGGCGGCGCCCGTGCGGCTGGGTTCGGGGCGCGGTGTGGTGCCGACCGCGAGCAGCCGTTCCGCCTCATCCAGCAGGCGGTTGGCCTGGGCGAAATCCTTCTTGCGTCCGAACACGCCGGATTCGCTGAACTTCAACTTGAGATCGACACCGAGCGGACCAGCCATCGCGGCCTTGGCGCGACCCATCAGGCTGGAAAGGCGGCTTGTGTAGGCGCTGGCGGCATCGTCGCTGCCGCCCGACGGTGTCACGCCCAGGACCCTGGCAACCCAGGCATCCTGTTGCTGGCGGAGGGCCGTATCGGACATCGCAGGCTCCCTGAAACCGGATTGCACGCGGAGCAATCGCTATACAGGATCGGATTCGTCCCGCAAGCGCGAGTTTAATCCGCCAAAATTCGCGCATCGCCCGCCCGCGCCCGCTATCCGGCCCTGGCCTCTCCCCACCCGGCCAGCGCCCCGATGCGCGCCAGCCCGCGCGCCGCCGCCGCGCCGTTGATCCGTTCCGCCATCCGCCCGGAGGCCTCGATCGCGCGCGCATACAGCGCGGTCAGCTCCGGCGCGCCGATCACCGGCACCACCGCGCCCGCCGGCACGGTTTCCAGCGCCGCGCGGATCTCGTGGCCGATCAGCAGGCCGGACAGATACGATGCGCCCTCGGCCTGCCCCAGGCGTCCGGCCAGCGCTTCGGCGCGCACGCCGAACAGATGGTGCAGCAGCCCGCCGGCCTGGGCGGCGCGCGCCAGGCCGCGGTCGAATGCCGCCGGGTCGGCCGCCGCGCCGTCGGTCATGGTGCGGGCCAGGATCGTGTGCCCGCGCAAGGCGGCGAACGCCTCCCCGGTCATGTGGGTGGCGAAATTCTGCACCCGATCATTGTCCAGGCGCACCCATTTCGAATGGGTCCCGGGAAGACAGGCGGTGGTCACGCCGGCGCCCAGCCGGGCGATGTCGGCCAACGCCCCAGCCAGCTGCGTTTCCTCCCCGCGCATCACCTCGGCGACGCCGTCCCGGTCGGTGCCGCACAGGCCTGGGACCAGCTTCACCTCGGCCCAGTCGAACGGCACGTCGGTCAGGGCGGCGGCCAGATCGGCGGGTCCGGCCGGGCACGGCAGATAAGGCGCCTCCACCCAGCCCTGGCGGCTGCCGACCATGCCGCACAGCAGCACCTGGCCTTCGCCCGCGGCCAGCCATGGCCCGATCTCCTCGCGCAGGCTGTCGGCGAAGCGCCCGTCCGGAACCGCCAGGATGCCGCGCGCCGAGGCACGATGGTCGCGGATCGCGCCCGCAGCGGTCAGGCGGTACGCGCGGAAGCGGCTGGTGCCCCAATCGACCCCGATCATCCACCCTCCAAGGCCCGTCGCGCCACCGCGGCGAGGAACCCGGACGCGGCCGGCAGGATTGCATCGTTGTAGTCATAGCCGGCGTTGTGCAGGCCCGGCGTGTCGCCGTTGCCGATCCAGACAAAGGCGCCCGGGATTTCGTGCAGGAACCAGCCGAAATCCTCCCCGGTCATGGCGGGCGGAAGGTCGCGGCGCACCGGACAGCCGGCGGCGGCGGCGGCGGCGGCGGCCAGCTCGGCATCCGGGGCGTGGTTGGCGGTCACCGCGACGCCGCGGCGGATCGTCAGGTCGATCGTCACCCCAAAAGTCGCGCCGACGCCGGCGGCGATGCGGTGCATGGCGGCCTCGGTGGCGTCGCGGACCTCCGCGCGCAGCGTCCGCGCGGTGCCGCCCAGCACCGCCTGGTCGGGGATCTGGTTCTGCGCGCTGCCGGCGGACATCGTCGCGAACGATATCACAACCGAATCCAGAGGGCTGGTCTCGCGTGAGACGATGCTCTGCGCCGCCAGCAGCAGATGCGCCGCGGCCACCATCGGATCGCGTGTTTCGTGCGGCAGCGCGGCATGGCCCGAGCGCCCGCGCACCACGTATTCGAAGCGGCACCCGGCGGCCATCACCGGGCCGTCATGCACGGCGATCGTGCCGGCGGGCAGACCGGGCCAGTTATGGTAGCCGAAGATGCGCTCCATCGGGAACCGCGACAGCAGCCCGTCGGCCAGCATCGCCAGCGCGCCGCCGCTGCCTTCCTCGGCCGGTTGGAACACCAGGTGGATGGTGCCGGACCAGCCCGGGTCGCGCGCCAACAGCGCCGCGGCGCCGAGCAGGGACGTGGTATGCCCGTCATGGCCGCAGGCATGCATCACGCCGGGATTGGCGGAGGCGTAGGGAAGTCCGGTGGCTTCCGTAATCGCCAGCGCGTCCATGTCGGCGCGCAGGCCGACGCTGCGGTTGGAGCTGCCGCGGCGCAACGTGGCGACCACGCCATGTCCGCCGATGCCGGACTCGAACGAAATGCCAAGCTCGGTCAGTTTCTCGCACACGAAACGTGCGGTGGCGGCTTCCTGCAGCGACAACTCGGGGTGCGTATGCAGATGGTGGCGCCATGCGGT